>DGBL01000164.1:4367-4552 GCA_002384315.1 Micrococcaceae bacterium UBA4005
AAAACTCTCTTTGTTGCGGACTGGTCGGTGAGGGAAATTCGGTCCAACCATTGACTGAGCGGCGTGGGGCGCCGTGGCGATTGGTCCAAAGTGCCCGTCGACCTGCTCGGACACACAGCTATACAGATTACCAGAGATCGGGCAGCTGCGCCCCCTCATCGGTGCGTGGCGCGTCCGGCCGCCTC
>DGBL01000226.1 GCA_002384315.1 Micrococcaceae bacterium UBA4005
GCCCATGACGGCCAGATATGCGCAGATCTCCCACAGCGGCTGCTCCGGTTTGAGGGTGGAGAGCAGCACCAAGGCAACCGCCACTAGGACACCGCCGGCGATCGGCATCCATTTGTACCGGCCTGTCCTGCTGACCAATTGCCCGGAGACCACCGAAGCCACCAGCAGGGCTCCCATCATCGGGATCATCAGCAGCCCCGACTCGGTGGCGTTGACGCTGAAGGCCATCTGAAGATACGTCGGAAGGTAGCCGATGGCGCCGAACATCGCCACACCGATCAGCAGACCGGCGATGGTGGTGAGGTTAAAGTTGCGGTCCTTGAACAGGTGCAGGGGAATGATCGGCTCAGCCGTGCGCCGCTCCACGAGGACAAAAGCCACGGCGGCTAGCATGGTGCCGGCAATCAGAGCCAGGATGATCGGATCATTCCACTCATACTTGCTCCCGCCCCAAGTGGCAAACAGCACCAGGCAGGTGGTCGCAATTGCGATCAGCACCATCCCGCCCAAATCCAGACGCGGTTTTCCACTGCGCCTGGGGAGTTTGAGGAAGAACGCAGCACCGGCCAGCGCCAGCAGGCCCAGCGGAATGTTAATCCAGAAGACCCAGCGCCAACCGGGGCCTTCAGTGAACCAGCCGCCCAGCAGCGGTCCGGCAACGGAGGAAATAGCGAAAACGCCGCCCATGACGCCCATGTATTTGCCGCGTTCGCGGGCCGGAACGACATCGGCGATAATCGCCTGGGACAGGATCATCAGACCACCGCCACCCAAGCCCTGAATGACACGGGCGGTGATGAGCACACCCATGTTCCCTGCCAGCGCGCCGACCACGGAACCGGCCATGAACAGCACGATGGCGGCCATCAGCAGGGCCTTACGGCCCATCAGGTCACCGAGCTTGCCGTAGACCGGCATGGTGATGGTCGAGGCGAGGATGAACGCGGTGATGACCCAGAGCATGTCACTCACGCCATTAAGTTCCCCCACGATCGTGGGCAGCGCGGTGCTCAGGACTGTCTGGTTCAGCGCGGCCAGGAGCATGGAGAGCATCAGGCCGACGAACAGCAGGATGATGTGCTGCTTTCCCTCGGCCGGCGCGGCCTGGGGTGCAGGAGTGTTGGTCATGAAAGTTTCCTTTGAATTTGGCGAAGAAGGGCCAGGGAAGGATCAAGGTCCTCCGGTCTGAGGCCCCTGACAGGGTCGTAGCCGGCGGAGGTGAGATTAAAGCGGACGGGGATGCCGGCGATCATGACAAGCATCCGGGCCGTGTCATCGGCGCCGAATCCCTCGGCCCCGGCAGCCCATGAAGGATCACCGGCGAGCACGCTGGCCACGGCCTCGCAGACCAATGCCTCGGCTTTGACCATATATTCCATCTGACGCTGGGCCAGATGAGGATACGCGGCCATGAGCTGGCGGCGTCGGCGCGCGTCAGTGCTTCCCAGAGCCGTCCGCGCCACCGCCACCAGCAGCCGCGAAACCTGCCCTACCAGATCAACCCGGGGGGATATCCGGGACAACAGCTGCGGATCCAGTACAGGCTCCTGGAGGCCCAGGACGGCATCCTCCTTGGCCCGGAAATAATTGAAGAATGTCCGGGATGATACGCCGGCACTGTCTGCGATGGCCTCGACCGTCGCATGCTCAAGGCCACGCTCCAGAGCCAGCGACGCGGCGGCCTCATGGAGGGCAGTCCAGGTTTCGGCCTTTCGACGCTCCCGCAGGGAGGGGGTGGCAATTTTGGTCATGCATAATACTTGCATGAGTGCATTCTTTTCACAAATGCAGACTTGCAGTTCCGCAAAAGGGTAAAGATGCGCGTGCACCCTTGTCCAAGCGCAACCAGCCCCCATCGACTCAGACCAGTGAGATGGCCCAGTCGGGGGGATGGGGTTGGAGGCGCGATCCATTTCTGATCCCAGATAAAGAGGATCGATTGCACCCCACTTACCGACCGGTTAGTGTCGTACTTACCTGCCGGTTAGTTAGCAAGACTGTAATACCGCCAGGCCTCCAAAAGTGAAGGCAGGTTTGGATATGAGTGAGGCAATAGGTGGCGTGGCGGCGCCCGCGGGCGGAACCCGGGAACGGATCCAGTCCGTGGCGCTGCAGCTGTTCGCCGAGCAGGGTTATGAATCGACGTCGATGCGCCAGATCGCGGAACAATTGGGATTCACCAAGGCGGCGCTCTACTACCACTTCGCCAGTAAGGAAGACATTGTCCGGGCCCTGATTGAATCCATGCTCGGGGAAGTCGCCGACCTGGTCGAATGGACCCGCGGGCAGCAAGCGGGCCCTGAGTTGAGACGTGAGGTGCTGGCCCGCTGGGCTGCAATCATGCACGACCAGGGGCTTCGCATGTTCCGTTTCCTGGGCGCGAACTACCGTCTTGTCCGGGACATCGGGGGCGAACCGGGGCAGTCCGGGGGGATGGCTGCGGTCGTTGCTGAACTGTTTGCGATCCTGACCCCGCCTGGGGCCAGCGTGGAAGACCAGCTCCGCGTCCGTTTTGCCCTGCTCATCATCAACATGACTGGAATGGCCGCCCGGGACCTGGACGCCAGCGAGGCCGACATCCTCGACGCCGCGGCGCGCATCTCCACCGGGCTCCTGCCTCCCGGCTTCTGACCGACCAACCACCTGACCAGTTCACGTTCCAGCCTCCTGATAGGACCACCATGCCTGTGCCAATCCTTGCCACGCGCGACCTGACCAAGACCTACAACCACGGCCCGGACCGGTTCGACGCCCTCAAAGGCGTCTCCCTTGACATCCACCGCGGTGAATCCGTGGCGATCGTGGGCAAGAGCGGCTCGGGCAAGTCCACCCTGATGCATCTTCTGGCGCTGCTGGACACCCCGGGCGGCGGCAGCATCACTGTGGACGGCGCTGATGCCCAAAGCCTGAACGGTCGCCAGCTTAACGGGCTGCGTAATTCGATGTTCGGTTTCGTCTTCCAACAGTTCTTTCTGAACACGGGAATGAGCGTGTTGGAAAATGTGGTCCTTCCCCTGAAAATTGCCGGGGTGGGCGCGAAGGAGCGGCGCCGGCGCGGCATGGAAGTCCTGGAACAGCTTGAACTGGCCGATAAGGCCGGGAACAAGGCCGCCAACCTCTCCGGCGGGCAGAAGCAGCGCGTGGTGATAGCCCGGGCGCTGGTGAACAACCCCCAGGTCATCTTCGCCGACGAACCCACCGGCAACCTCGA
>DGBL01000110.1:0-2610 GCA_002384315.1 Micrococcaceae bacterium UBA4005
CCGTTGGCAGCGACTTATCCGGGGTAGGCGGGGTCCCTCACCTTTTCGGAACCAAGCACCTCGATCCAGCTTGATCCGACCCGGCGGAGCAAACCTTCGCTGGTCTGAATGAACAGATCTTCTGCCGGATCCGAACCGGCGCTGATATTGAGGATCCCACGGCGGGCCGCCAACGGCTCTTTCGCCCCGTCGAGGCCAAGAAGGGTGGGAGTTAAAATTTCCTTGGCGGAAATACCGGAGACAAGCACCGAGTCCTCTCCGGCCCATACGGCAGCCGCGATGCCCGTCCCGCCATCAAGAACAAGCGGGCTCACCAGCGTCTGCGGAATGTCCTCCCCGCTGCGGGTGATTCCAGCAACGAGCACTTGGGTCTTGGTGCCATCGGTAACAACGAGCAACGCCCTAGCTCCATCGCGGGAGATCCGGAGTTCGGTCACCCTCCGCCCGGCAAGCCACGGTGCTGCGACTGTGACGGCATTGGCTTGAACACCGCCGGGCGGAATTGCAAGGATTTGCGGACCTGAACCTACCCAGCTGGAGCTCCATGTCCAGGCCCAATTGTTCTGGTCAAAAGACGGCGCCGTCAGCTCCGCGCCTGAAATCACGGAGCGCACCTCACTGCCGGGAGCCGTTGCAAATAATTCGGACTGCTGGCCGTTGAGGAACGCGAAGCTGGAACCTCCCGGGGACATTGCAGGTTCGTGCGGATCGAAAGCTGCAACCGAGGGCAACCCGTCGACAGCGCTTAACCCTGGCTCTTCGAATAACTGGATTTCATTGTCGACAAGGACCACCTGGGCAGGACCCGCCGGAGGATCTGCGACCGGAATAAGTAAATCCGGGTCCGGCTCTCCCAGTTCGATACGCTGCCCAGCCGTCATCTCCACTGCAGTCACATTGTTCAGGCTGGTCAGATTCACTTCCAGTTGCTGCTGCATTTGCTGGAGCCGCAGACTCGTGGCGTCCTGCAGAGCTTCGGAGGAAAGCTCTACTGAGGCAATGCCGGAGGTTATGGGCACTGATTCCCGGCCCAACGTGACGCCTTCGGGGAAAGCACTGGTCACTGCGCCCTTGAGGTAAGGTGCCGGTCCTGCCAGCATCGACTGAACGATGCGCGCAGTCACCCCTGGTCGGCGAACAAACCATCGGGAATCCGGCACCCAGTAGCGATAGTTACTGGCATAGAAGTACAGATTATGCGGCCGGGCCAGCTCAGAAATATTCGTCTCGGTCACCATAATCCCGTCCGGAATCGCAGAGATCCGCCACTGCCCGTTTTCCTGCACCATCTCGGCGCGGATTGTCTCCGTGGCTGGGACGGGCGGCGTACTGCGAATTCCCTGCGCGTTGATGGATCCGACAACCTCGAGCTGTATCTGGAAAACGCCGTCCGTCGAGGTTTCCACGATGCGTGGATCAGTCCGGAAGATAATGATCCGGTCCTCGGGTTGCCATGCAGCTGCGAGGTCTTCGGTGAGGAACTCGCGAGCGGCTTCGTAACCATCAGCGGCTCCGGTACCCGCGGTGATAAAGGCGGGGAGTAGTTCCTCCGGAGCGGCGCCCGCGCGCGGTCCTTGTGGGCTGAATACCGGAGCCTCGACGGCGCTCTCGTCCTCCTGCGCCGCGATGGTGCCCACTGGTCCCGAACGGGGTATTGATGAACATCCCGCAAGCGCGAGCGCCAGCGCCAGCGCCAGTCCACGCACCAGCGTCCGGTGCGCGCTGGCGCTGCTCCTATAGCGTTTCACGGATCTCCTTGGATGGCCCGGCAGCTGCTGGATATACATGGCCGTTCCGGTCTCTGGGCGGGAGCGGGAGCGGCGAGCCTTTCAGCTCGGCGCCCTGCTTTTTGGGTAACGTGAGTCGGAAGCAGGCCCCCTCGCCAGGCATGCCCCAGGCTTGAAGCCAGGCTCCGTGTAAGCGGGCGTCCTCGGTGGCAATTGACAGGCCCAGGCCGCTTCCACCCGTGGTTCGTGCCCGTGCCGGGTCGGCCCGCCAGAAGCGGTCAAAGACGCGCGAGGCTTCCAGCGGGGTCATACCGATCCCGAAATCCCGCACCGCGACGGCAACGGAGTGGGCATCCGAGGCAACGTAGATATGAATTTCCTTGCCCTCGCCGTGCTCCAGCGCATTGACCACCAGATTCCTCAGAATCCGGTCAATCCGCCGGGGATCGGCGTCCACCACGCAATGCGTTTCGTTGGAAATGACCCGCACCTCCGAGCCCAAACTCTCCGCAAGCGGTTGCGTACCGTCCAATACCCGGTTGACCATCGCAAAAATATCTCCAGGCTCAGCCTCCAGGACGGCCGCGCCTGCATCAAACCGCGAAATCTCCAGCAAGTCGGCAAGTAACGCATCGAATCGCTCCACCTGGTTGTAGAGAATTTCCGCAGATCTACGGTTGACTGGATCGAAGGCGTCCCTGGCTGCATGCAGCACCTCTGCGGCCATCCTGACCGTTGTCAGCGGCGTGCGCAGTTCGTGGGACACATCTGACACGAACCGCTGCTGCATCTGGGACAACTGCGCCAGTTGCGTGATCTGGTCCTGCAGGCTGGCAGCCATATGGTTGAACGATGCGCCCAACCGCGCCACCTCGTCCTCTCC
>DGBL01000110.1:2619-4163 GCA_002384315.1 Micrococcaceae bacterium UBA4005
ATCCTGCGATCCAGAGCACCCGGTGAATGTAGTCGAGCGTCGCCTGCATCGAGGCGAGATCGTAAACCAGGTAGACGCCGTATTCGGTGCGGTCCGGTGGCAGCGCGACTTTGGTTCCGAACGCAATGGCCGGAACGTTGAGCTGGTTAGAGGTCACCGAGACCGGCAGGCTCATTGCCGACCAGTACTGGTCCTCACCTTGCGCGACTGCCTGCCGTAACTCCTCGGGGATGGTCGTGGACACGAGGCTGCTGCCTGGGCTCGCCAGCGGCGGCACGAAGTAACCCTGCTGACCCGGCAGCGGGGTCAGCAGCCACTGGCGCGGAGCATCAGCACCACTGCCCTCAAGCCCCACCAGCGTGGTTTGCGCGAGCCTGTCGGTCGAGTCCCGATCGGTCGCTGAGGTATCCCGAAAGACAGCTTTGATCTCCCGCAGCCCGCTACTTGCCTCGGCCCTGAATTGCTCGGTGCGTTCCTCATACAGGCCGTTGACTATCTGGTTCGAGAGGAACCCTCCGACGGCCGCGAACGCTAGTGCGGTGAGCAGCACTACCGTCACCACAGTCCGTAGCTGCAAAGACCGCCGCCAACGGCTGCCCAGCCCGACCAGTTCCCGGCGCGCAAGGATCACAGCCCGCTTGGCGCGGCTCCGCGATATCCGGGCGAGACGGGTGAGCCCTGGTCGCAACTTAGCCTTGTCCTGCCTTATACCCAACCCCGCGGACTGTAAGCACAATTTCCGGAGCTTCAGGATCCCGTTCGATTTTGGACCGCAGCCGCTGGACATGCACGTTCACCAGTCGCGTATCTGCCGCGTGCCGGTACCCCCAGACCTGTTCCAGCAGCAATTCGCGGGTGAACACCTGCCAAGGCTTACGTGCAAGCGCCACCAACAGGTCGAATTCGAGCGGGGTCAGCGACACCTTCTCGCCTCCGCGCGCCACGGAATGACCCGCGACGTCGATGCTCACTTCGCCGATGCGCAATGTTTCGGGAGCCTTCAGATCCGCCGGTCGCAGCCGTGCCCGGACACGGGCCACCAGTTCTGCTGGCTTGAACGGCTTGGGCACATAATCATCGGCACCGGATTCAAGCCCGCGGACGACGTCGGACGTATCCGATTTCGCGGTGAGCATCACAATGGGCAGGTCCGATTCGTTCCGGATCTGCCGGCAAACTTCGATGCCATCGATCCCGGGAAGCATCAGATCAAGCAACACCAGATCGGGCTGCGTCGCCTTGAACACCGCTAGGGCTTCGGCTCCATCTGCGCAGAATACGGGGTCAAACCCATCATTGCGCAACACGATGCCGATCATTTCGGATAGGGCCTCGTCGTCATCAATGACCAAAATACGTGCCTTCATGAATCAATAGTCTCCCATCAGGGCCCCAAAGTCGCACTGGCGGGAATCGGCAGGTGCCGTGGCGCCGGGAATCTTTGGATCCGCGATTCCCTTCAAGATGACGTCGACCGCCCTGGCCAAGCCTGCTGCGCACCGTACCGACACCAGAGGGAACCGGCCTACCTGGCCGGGACTTCC
>DGBL01000051.1 GCA_002384315.1 Micrococcaceae bacterium UBA4005
GAAACCCGGGACATTTCCCTGTCTGGGCGCATCATCGCAGCATTCGGGGACTATCTCAGCGAAGACCAGCGGCTCGAGGACACACTGGCTGAACTCGGTGCCCTCGCTAAGGCGCCTGAGGCGAACATTATTAAACTGCCGAATATCAGCGCGTCAGTGCCGCAGCTCAAGGCCGCGATCGCGGAACTGCAGGCAAAGGGCTACGACCTCCCCGACTACCCGGACAGCCCGGCCTCGGACCGTGAAACGGACGTCCGCTCGCGGTACGACAAAATCAAGGGTTCGGCTGTGAACCCCGTGCTGCGTGAAGGCAACTCCGACCGCAGGGCGCCGCTGTCGGTGAAGAACTATGTCCGCAAGAACCCGCACCGCATGGGGCAGTGGTCGCCGGACTCGAGGACCAATGTCGCACACATGGGCTCCGGGGATTTCTATGCGAACGAGAAGTCGGTCGTGATGGCCGCGGACGACGCGCTGAAAATCCAGCTGGTCAAGGCTGACGGGTCGGTGCAGGTCCTCAAACGGGCCTTCCCGGTCCTGGCCGGGGAAGTGGTGGACGGCACCGTGATGCGCGCCGCCGACCTCGACGAGTTTCTCGCCGCCCAGGTGTCCCGGGCCCGCGAGGAAGGCGTGCTGTTCTCCGCGCACCTGAAGGCCACGATGATGAAGGTTTCGGATCCGATCATCTTCGGCCATGTTGTCAAAGCCTATTTCGCCGACCTGTTCGCCACGTACGGCCAGGAGCTCGCAGCCGCGGGCCTGAGCCCGAACAACGGGCTGGCGGCGATCCTCAACGGGTTGGACGACCTGCCTGTGCAGATCCGCGGCAACGTCGAGGCGGCAATCACCAAGGGCCTCCAGGACGGTCCCGCCCTGGCCATGGTCGATTCCGACAAGGGGATCACCAACCTCCACGTTCCCAGCGATATCATTGTCGACGCGTCGATGCCGGCGATGATCCGCAGCTCGGGCCACATGTGGGGTCCAGATGGCCAGGAAGCGGATACACTCGCCGTTCTTCCGGACAGCAGCTACGCCACGATCTACCAAACCGTCATCGACGATTGCCGTGCGCACGGGGCCTTCGACCCCACCACCATGGGAACGGTGCCGAACGTTGGACTGATGGCCCAGGCTGCCGAAGAGTACGGAAGTCACGACAAAACCTTTGAACTGCACAGTGCCGGCACCGTCCAGGTCCTCGACTCGGCAGGGACCGTGCTGATCGAACACCACGTCGCCCCGGGCGATATCTGGCGGGCCTGCCAGACCAAGGACATTCCGTTGCAGGACTGGGTGAAACTGGCCGTGACCCGCGCCCGGGCCACCGGGATGCCAGCGATTTTCTGGCTTGACCAGGACCGTGCGCACGACGCCGTGCTCATCGGCAAGGTCCGCCAGTATCTGCGCGATCACGACACGACGGGGCTGCACATCGACATTATGGCTCCCGCCGAGGCCACCGCCTACACCNNCACCATCTCGGTGACGGGCAATGTGCTGCGCGACTACCTGACCGACCTCTTTCCGATCCTCGAACTCGGAACCAGCGCCAAAATGCTCTCGGTCGTGCCGTTGATCAACGGCGGAGGGCTGTTCGAAACCGGGGCTGGCGGCTCCGCACCCAAGCATGTGCAACAAGTGCTCACCGAGAACCACTTGCGCTGGGACAGCCTGGGCGAGTTCCTGGCGCTGGCCGTCAGCTTCGAACACCTGGCCACCACCACCGGGAACGCCCGGGCGCAGATCCTTGCCGATACCCTCGACCGCGCCACGGGAACGTTCCTGGTGGAGAACAAGTCTCCCAGCCGGAAGGTGGGCGAACTCGACAACCGCGGCAGCCACTTCTTCCTGGCGAAATTCTGGGCGCAGGAACTGGCGGCGCAAGCTGACGACGTCGCGCTGGCGCAGTCGTTCGCCGCGATCGCCAGTGCCCTGGAGTCCAACGAAGAGCAGATCCTGGGAGAACTGGCGGCGGTCCAAGGATCACCCGTGGACCTGGGCGGTTATTACCGGCCCGACGTCGCCGTGGTCTCTGCGCTCATGCGCCCGTCCTCGACCTTCAACACGGTGCTCGCGGCGCTCTCCGCGTAGCATCCTCCCGCCGCGAGCGAACGCACGCACAGGTAGAGCTAGCGGACGTCGTTGGCGTAGCGGATGCCCAGCTGGGCCCGGACGCCGTCCAGGACGCGCATCACATTCAGGGAGTCCTCCAACGGCATGGTGGGGCTCTCCAACAGGCCCGACTGAATGCAACGGGTCGTCTCACGCAGTTCGTAGGTGTATCCCGCCCCTGCCAGCTCGAACCGCTCGGTGCGGGTCTGGCCGTGGACCTGTTGGACCGTCAGTTCACGCGGGCTATGGAGCGGGGATCCGCTGCGGATCCACCCCTTCGTGCCGCTGATGACAGCGACCGACGGGCATGCCGACACCAACGACGACGTCAGCTGTGCCTGCGCGCCGGAGGGGAACGTGAGGCCGATCGCGTTCTGCACATCGACGCCGTCGTCGTTCAGGGCGCCTATGGCGGTAGCCGAAGACGGCATGCCCAGCGCGCCGATCGCCCAAGTGAGCGGGTAAACGGTCAAATCCAGCAGCGCACCTCCTCCAGCCACCGGGTCCCACAACCTGCTCGACGGGTCGGCTGGCGCCGGGAAACCAAGGTCAGCGTGGACCCATTTAACGTCGCCGATTTCCCCTGAACGGATAATCTCCCACACCCGGTTCACGCTGGGCAGGAAGCGGGTCCACATCGCTTCCATGAGGAACACACCCTTGGTGCGGGCCAGTTTGATCAGGGCTTCTGCTTCGTGGGCGTTAACGGTGAAGGCTTTCTCACAGAGGACGTGTTTGCCGCCAGCCAGCGCCGAACGGGCGATCTCGAAGTGTTGGCCGTGAGGGGCCGCCACGTAGACAATATCCACCGCCGGATCGTTGACCAGGTGCTGGTAGCCGGGCACGCCGTCGTCGTCGTGGTAGCTGCGCTCGAACCCGTGGCGGCGTGCGAAGGCCTGCGCACGGCCTGCATCGCGTGAACTCACGGCGTGAAGCGTCGAATCCTCCAGCAAAGCGAGGTCAGCAGTGACTTTGGCAGCAATTCCGCCGGTCGCGACAACGCCCCAGCGCAACGTGCGGCCGGTGGCCTTGAATGGGCTGGGGGCGCCGGGGAGGGCGCAGGCCGGGGCGGGGATGTGCGCGTTGACAGTCATAGGGTTATCTTTCCGCTGGCAGAGGGAAGAGCACAACCGGGGAGAACAATGACCGCCCCGGGATAACGCAGGAGCTCTGAACGCAGGAGCCCCAGCCGCGGGTGCGGCCGGGGCTCCTGCGTCCCGGACAGCGAGCCTGTTGGCGGCTATCCGGAGACAATCGGGTTATTACTTGGTGAGGACGGAAAGCGTCGGGTCGTCAGCGTAAGCGTCGGCGGCGTTTTCTTTGGTAACGATCTGGGGCTCCAGCAGGTAAGCCGGAACAACCTTCACGCCGTTGTCGTAGGACTCTTCGTCGTTGACTTCGAGTTCCTCGCCGGCCGCGAGGCCTTCGACCATCGTGATGGCGTGTGCAACGAGGTTGCGGGTGTCCTTGTTGATGGTGGAGTACTGCTCTCCAGCCATGATCGACTTGACCGACTCAACTTCGGAGTCCTGCCCGGTGACAACCGGCAGGTCCTTGCCAGCAGCCTTCACCGAGGTGAGGATCGCGCGGGCGAGAGTGTCGTTCGGGGACAGTACGCCGTCCAGTTCTTCCGAGGTGTAGCTACCGGTCAGCAGGGTGTCCATCCGGCGCTGTGCGTTCTCGGCCTTCCAGCCCTGGGTCACAGCCTTGTTGAAGTCGGTCTGGCCGGAGACAACCTTGAGGTTCCCGGATTCGATTTCCGGCTGCAGGATGCTCATGGCGCCGTCAAAGAAGACCTTGGCGTTGGCGTCGTCAGGGGATCCTGCGAAGAGCTCGATGTTGTACGGGCCTTCAGGCTTCTTTGCTGCCATGCCGTCGAGCAGCGCCTGGCCCTGCAGCTCTCCGACCTGGAAGTTGTCGTAGGCGACGTAGTAGTCGACGTTCTCGGTGTTGGTCAGCAGGCGGTCGTAGGCGATGACAGTGATGCCAGCGTCTTTGGCCTGCTGCAACTGGGTTCCGAGTTGGGCGCCGTCGATGGCGCCCACGATCAGGACCTTCACACCGTTGGTGATCATGGAGCTGATCTGGTTCTGCTGCTCGGAGACGCCACCGTTGGCGAACTGAACGTCAGGCTTGTATCCGGCTTCGGTCAGGCCGTCGTTGAACAGCTTCTCTGCGAGGACCCAGTTTTCGGAGGTCTTCTGGGGCAGTGCGACACCGATCGAGACGCCCTGCTCGAATCCGGCAGCGGCGCCGGTTTCTGGAGCAGTGCTGGTGTCCTCGCGGCCGCAGGCGCTCAGCGCCAGTGTTGATATTGCGGCAATCGCCACAAAGGATTTCGCGAACTTACGCATTCCATTCTCTTTCTCTAGCTTCTTGCGTGATGTGGATGGTAAAGCGTTGGCGACAAGTCGGCGGCAGCAGCCGCGCGCCTGTCAGACATCATGGGAGATGATGCCCTTTGTCCCGACACCCTGTTCAGCAGGCGCGGGTTGTTGCGCCGCTGCTGGAGGGCCCGACCGTGGTCGGTTGCCGAAGTTTCGTGTGAGCAGACCTGTGATGGACGGTTTGCCCTGGCTCTTGTTGTAGACATCGAACGCGACGGCGATCAGCAGCACGAGTCCTTTGATGATCTGGGTCATGTCGGCGCCGATACCCAACAGTTGCAGGCCGTTGTTCAGCACGGCCATGACGAGACCGCCGATGATGGACCCGACTACGGTGCCCACACCGCCCGTGACCGCAGCTCCGCCGATAAACACGGCGGCGATGGCATCGAGTTCCCAGCCGACGCCATCGAACGGACCGGAGGCGGTTGAGCGGCCGACGAAGATCATACCGGCTAGGGCGGCGAGGATGGACATGTTCATCATGACCAGGAAATTCACGCGCTTACTTTTGACTCCGGAGAGCTCAGCGGCGTGTCGGTTGCCACCGACGGCATAAACATGCCGGCCAGTGATGGTCTTATTGGAGATGAACCCGTAGATGATGACGAGTACCCCGAGGATGAGCCCGGGGACCGGGAAGGAGGTCCCGGGACGCCCGGTCGCGAAGAGGTAGGTCGCGTAGAGGATCGCGGCAGATACCAGCACAAGCTTCAGCACGGAGACCCAGGCCTCGGTGGTCTCTGCGCCTACGCGCTGCAGCCGACGGCGCAACTTGAGTTCGTTGTAGATCACGACGCCGACGAGGAAGAAGCCCAGCAGCAGGGTGAGGTTGTTGTATCCGGTCGCCGGCCCAACCTCTGGCAGGTAGCCGGAGCCGATGTACTGGAATTCGCGCGGAACAGGAACGGTGTTCGATTTTCCGACGAACTGGTTGGCTCCACGAAAGAGCAGCATCCCGGCCAGGGTGACAATGAACGCCGGGATGCCCACATAGGCGACCCAGAACCCCTGCCAGGCGCCAATCAGTGCACCCAGGAGAAGGCCGACAACGATGCCCAGGTACCAAGGAATGCCCCAGTCGCGGATAGTGATGGCCACGACGATTCCGGCGAAGGCCGCGATGGATCCGACGGACAAGTCGATGTGCCCGGCGATGATGACCAGCACCATGCCGATAGCAAGGATAAGTATGTAGGAGTTGCCATTGAACAGGTTCATCATGTTGGCAGAGGTCAGCGTCTTGCCGCCGGTTTGCCACTGGAAGAAGACGACCAGGGCGATCAACGCAAAGATCATCCCAAATTGGCGGGTGTTGCCGCCGAAGAGTTTCTTGAGGGAGTTCATAGTCATAGTCCTTGGAAGCGGTTCTTAGGCAGATTTTCTGCTGGCGGTCATAAGTCTCATCAGGGATTCCTGGTTCGCCTCGCCACGGGCCAGCTCGCCCGTGATGGCGCCTTCGAAAATGGTGTAGATCCGGTCCGAAAGGCCCAGCAGTTCCGGCAGCTCCGACGAAATCACAATCACTCCCTTGCCCTGGTCGGCGAGTTTCTGGATGATTCCGTAGATTTCGAATTTGGCGCCGACGTCGATGCCCCGTGTCGGTTCGTCGAGGATGAGCAGGTCAGGGTCGGTGAACATCCACTTGGCCAGGACCACTTTTTGCTGGTTCCCGCCGGAAAGTTTGGATATCCCTTCATTCACGCTCGGCGTCTTGGTGCGCAGCGACTTACGGTACTGCTCGGCGACCGTGAATTCCTGGTCCCGGTCCACAACCAGCCCGTTGGTGATTTTTCGCAGGTTTGCCGACACCGTGGTGGCTTTGATGTCGTCGAGCAGGTTCAAGCCCAGCGACTTCCTGTCTTCGGTGACGTATGCCAGCCCGTGGTCGATGGCTTGCGGCACGGATTTCAGTACCACTTCCTTGCCGTCCTTGAAGATGCGCCCGGATTTGAAGTTGCCGTAGGAGCGTCCGAAGATCGACCGGGCCAGTTCGGTGCGTCCGGCGCCCATGAGTCCGGCGAATCCGACTACTTCACCGCGCCGGACATGGAAGTTGGATCCCTTGCAGACCAGCCGGTCAGCGACTGAGGGGTGACCGACCGTCCAGTCGCGTACCTCGAAAAAGGTCTCGCCGATATTCGGTGTGTGGTCGGGGAACCGCGAATCGAGCGAGCGTCCAACCATTCCCCGGATGATCCGGTCTTCGTCAACCCCGTCATTGCGCACATGCAACGTTTCGATGGTCCTACCGTCACGGATGATCGTGATGGAGTCTGCGATCTGCTCGATCTCGTTGAGTTTGTGGGAAATCATGATGCAGGTGATGCCCTTGGCCCGCAGGCCGGCCATGAGGTCCAACAGGTGCTGGGAGTCTGATTCGTTCAGCGCCGCGGTAGGTTCATCCAGGATGAGCAGCTTCACGGATTTGCTCAGCGCCTTGGCGATCTCCACCAGTTGCTGCTTGCCAACGCCAATGTCCTTGATCTTGGTCGTCGGATCTTCACTCAGGCCGACCCGGGCCATGAGTTCCAGCGTGGAGCTGTTGATCTGGTCCCAGTCGATGACGCCGAAGCGGGTGGGTTCGTTGCCAAGGAATATATTTTCCGCGATGGACAGCTCGGGAATCAGTGCCAGTTCCTGGTGGATGATGACGATCCCGGCCGCTTCGCTGGAGCGGATATCACGGAAACGCACCTCTTCGCCTTGGAAAACGATGCTGCCCTGGTAATCGCCGTGCGGGTACACCCCGGAGAGCACCTTCATCAGAGTTGATTTGCCGGCGCCGTTCTCTCCACAGATGGCGTGGATCTCACCGGCGCTCACTGTCAGAGAAACATCAGCGAGGGCCTTCACCCCCGGAAATTCCTTGGTGATCGAGCGCATCTCGAGGATCGTGTGGTGGTCCATGGCAGCCTCCCGCGGTGACGGCGTTGTCTTGATTCAGGCCAATGGTCGACCCTAAAGAATTGAACACGTAATCGATGGTTGTAGTCAAGTCTTGAACGCAATAATCGCGTAAATGAGTGCAAAAAGTTATGTTGGCGCGTTTCCGGACAAGGCCAGGCTTGGCTGCGAAAGCACGACGGCGGCCCCGCCCAGGGCCTCGGCCCGGTCACCCAGAGAGGACATGTGCACGGTGGTGCTCTCGCCCACCACCGGCACCGCATGGCGGGTGAGGCCGCGCCGGATGGGGTTGAGCAGAATGTCGCCCAGGGCAGTCAGCGGCCCACCGATCACGATCACTTCGGGATTGATCAGATTTGCCACCTGGGCGAGTACGCGCCCGATGGCCAGCCCGGCGTCGTCGACCACGCGCAGAGCGGCGGTGTCGCCGGTGAGCGCGAGGTTGATAACCGACTGGGTGTCGACAGCTTCGGCTGAACGCTGGCTGAGCAGTTCGATCATGGTGGAGGTCGATGCGACGGTTTCCAGGCAGCCACGGTTGCCACACCGGCAGACCAGGCCGTGTTCACTGATGGTGGTGTGGCCGACTTCGCCGGTGATCCCCACATTGCCGTAGTAGAGGGCGCCGTTGAGCACCAGTCCGGCTCCGATCCCTGACGCTACCTTGATGAAGATCAGGTTCTCGACGGAGCTGTGCGGGCCCCAGGTCACCTGCGCCAGCGCGCCAAGGTTGGCGTCGTTGTCGATAAAGACGGGCATTTTCAGCTTGTCACCGAAGGCCTCGAGGATGTTGATTCCCACCCATTCGGGAAGGATCGCCCCCTGGGCAACTGTGCCGGTGCGCCGGTCGATGGGCCCCGGGATCCCGATGCCCGCGCCGAGGATCGCACTGCGGTCGATGCTGCTGCGCAGCAACAGGGCATCCAATAGGTCGGATGCGGCAGCCAAGCCAGCCTCGGCGCCGTGTCCGAGTGGGAGGGGGATGAATTCCTCCTCGATCACCCGGTAGTCGAGTCCGGCGATGACCACGCGTACATGGCGCCGACCGATGTCGATGCCGACCGCTACGGAGCCGTTGTCATTGAGGATTACTGACAGTGCGCGCCGGCCTGAGCTGGTGGTCGGGACCGTGGTTACGGTTCCAGTGGAAGCCATGATCTTGACGATGTTGGACACGGTTGCGGTGGAAAGTCCCGTGAGTCGGGCCAGCTCTGCCTGGCTTTGCGGCCCGGAGTTGATCAGGGCCTTGATGATGCGTTGCTGGTTTTGTTCACGTAACGCAGACTGTGATCCCGGTCGGGGCAGCACTGCACCGGTGATCGGCCTCGACGTCGAGGTGGCTTCTGCGGGCATGTATACAGGGTGCTACAAGAATGTTTTGTAGTCAAGAAATTAACGCATGGCGATGTGCTGCCGCGAGTGCCCGGTACCGTTCGGCGTTCTGGCGTACGCCCTCGATCTCCGTATCGGTGAGCGGCCGGCGGACTTTCGCCGGGATGCCCGCCACGAGGGAGCCGGGCGGGATGACCGTACCCTCCAGGACGACGGCGCCCGCCGCCACAAGCGAACCGGATCCGATCAGTGCTCCGTTGAGCACGGTGGCATTCATCCCGATGAGGCAGTCGTCCTCGATGGTGCACCCGTGGACCACAGCGCCGTGGCCAATGCTCACGTTCGCTCCGATCAGGGCCGGAAAATCGGGGTCGGCGTGAACAACCACGTTGTCCTGGAGGTTACTCCCGACGCCAATGCGGATCGCTGCTGTGTCGGCCCGCACACTCACTCCATAGAAAGCGCTGCTCTGCTCGCAGAGTTCGGCATCGCCGATGATCGAGGCCGTCGGCGCTGTGAACGCCGTATCGCTGATCAGTGGTGTATGCCCGTTGATGCTGATGATGTAAGTCATAGGCCAAGCCTAGGGGTACGGATCAGTTGAAAACGATGGTGCGGTTTCCGTCGAGCAGTACCCGGTGCTCCGCATGCCATTGGACGGCCTGGGTCAGCGCCCGACCCTCCAGCGCCCGGCCGGTCGCCACGAACTGCGCCGCGCTGCGGGCGTGGTCCACCCGGGTGACTTCCTGTTCGATAATGGGCCCCTCGTCGAGGGCGCCGGTTACGTAGTGGGCTGTTGCGCCGATNNCAGGAAGGAGTGGTGGATGTTGATTGCCTTGCCGACCAGGTCGTTGCAGAGCTCGTCGCTGAGGACTTGCATATACCGGGCGAGCACCACCAGTTCTATACGGTGCTCGGTGAGCAGTGCGCGCAGCTCCTGTTCGGCGGCTTCCTTGGTGTCCGCCGTCACCGGGATGTGATGGAACGCGATGCCGTAGAACGCGGCCAGATCGGCCAGATCCGGATGGTTGGAGACGATCAGCGGGATCTCGATTGGCAAGGTTCCGGAGCGGTGCTGGAACAACAGGTCATTGAGGCAATGGCCCGACTTCGAAACCATGATCAGCGTCCGCGTCGGAATACCATCCAGGTTCAGCGCCCAATCCATGCCGAACGCCTCTGCCACCGGGGTCAAGTGCTGCCGGAGTTCCAGTTCCGCGGCGGAGGTGTCCAGGGCGACCCGCATGAAGAACGTTCCGGTCTCCGGACTGCCGTATTGCTGTGATTCGGTGATGTTCGCCCCGGCCGCGATGAGCGCTCCGGAGACCCCATGGACAATCCCTGGCCGGTCGGGGCAGGACAGGGTCAGCGAAAACGATCGGGTGGTCTCCAAGACAGTCACCGGACAATATTACCCCTGACGCTCTACGATGACGTGCGCGGCTGGTGCCCGGGCGGTGGGGGCGGGTAGCATGGGACGGTCGCGACTGGCGTAAGGTGGGCCACCATCAGGAAGCGGCATGTGTCTGGTTTTTGGGCGTTCCGGCCTGCATTCGGAACGCCCGACGACGACGCGCAGTGCCGACCACGGATCGCACGCCTGGGCCGCGGGTCACCAATGTGCCATGTTCGCGCGCCACTGTCCCTGCGGGCTCCGTGGTGAGCCGGTAGCCTGACCTGTAGAGAACGCCCATCCACCCAGGAGCTCAATGTGACTGCTTCGCCCTTGTCTGTGACCGAATCCGTGACCAACGCACCTTTATCCGAGGTGGACCCCGAAATAGCGGCCGTCCTTGGACATGAATTGGCCCGGCAGCGGGACACGCTGGAAATGATTGCCTCGGAGAATTTCGCGCCCCGGGCGGTCCTTGAGGCCCAGGGATCCGTATTGACCAATAAATATGCCGAGGGCTATCCGGGCCGTCGTTACTATGGTGGCTGCGAGCATGTCGACGTGGCGGAGACCCTTGCCATCGAACGGGTCAAGGCACTCTTCGGTGCGGAATTCGCCAACGTTCAGCCGCACTCGGGAGCGCAGGCCAACGCGGCAGCGCTCGCCGCCATGGTCAACCCGGGTGACAAAATCATGGGTCTTTCCCTCGCCCACGGCGGGCATCTCACG
>DGBL01000070.1 GCA_002384315.1 Micrococcaceae bacterium UBA4005
GCCACCGAGCGGGCGGCGGAGATGACCCGGCAACTGGGCGGGGCGTCCTAGTCTCGCAGTGAACCCAGGGGCGGCACTAGGGCCGGGCCGCGAAGCGCTCCAGCAGGTCCACGTGGCCGGAGACAATGAGCATATCCCGGCTGGAGACCTTCGTATCCTGACGCGCGTAGGTGAAGTCCTCACCGGGCGACTTCACGCCAACAACCGTCACACCGTATTTCGAGCGCACNNGCCGCGCGTTGCCCGGCGTCCGCCTCCGGATAGATGACGTGGTTCGCACCGATGCGCTTGAGGATTTTCCCGTGGGAGGGCGTGATCGCCTTGACCCACAGGTGGTCAATGCCCAGGTCCACGAGGTTTGCGGTGATCAGGACGCTGGATTCGATCGACGTGCCCACGCCGACGACGGCGGCGCTGAATTCTTGCGCGCCGAGCTGGCGGAGCGCGTCCAGGTCAGTCGCGTCAGCTTCGACCACATGGGTGAGCGTGCTGGAGAACTTCTGCACCAACTGGGGGTCCCGTTCAATCGCTAGGACCTCCCGGCCCTGTTTGACGAGCTGCTCGGCTGTAGCGCTTCCGAACCGACCCAGTCCGATGACGAGGACAGGTGCATTATGTGCTGGGCGTTCAGCCAATGATCGGCCTCTCTTCCGGGTAGTGGTACAGGGTTTTGCGTTGGCGTAGCGCCAACGCTGACGCGAGCGTAATGGTGCCCATCCTGCCAGCGAACATAAGTGCGGTGAGCACGTATTTGCCTTCGGGCGGGAGTTCCGCGCTGAGGTTGGTGCTCAACCCGCAGGTGGCGAACGCTGATATTACTTCGAACACCACCCGGTCCAGGGGTTCGTCCGTCAAGGAGAGAATAGCTCCGGTGGCGATCATGACCAGCGTTGCCCCCATGAAGATCACGGAGATGGCTACGCGCATCGTCCCCTGGGGGATGGTGCGTCCCCATGCCCGAACATCGGCGTCGCCGCGCGCTTCGGCGACGATGGCCAGGAACATGACCGCGATGGTGGTCACCTTGATGCCGCCGGCGGTCGACGCCGAGCCGCCTCCGGCGAACATCAGGGCATCCGTGAGCAGCATGGTGGTGGAGCTCATATCCGATTGGTCCACCAGGTTGAACCCGCCCGAGCGGGTCATGATGGAAGCGAACACGGCGTGGATGACCTTATCTGATCCGCTCAGTGAACCGATGGTGCGGTTATTGTTCCATTCCAGCAACGCCCAGCCGATGGCCCCGGCGAGAACTAGGATGGCGGACACTGTGACCGTGAGCTTGGCGTGGATGCTCCATTTTTCGAAGTGGTGGCGGACCTGGACCAGGACCATGATCACAGGGAATCCGAGGCTGCCCAGGAAGACCCCGATCATGATTGGTGTAAGAATCCACAGGTCCGTCTCATAGGGGATCAGCCCGTCCGAGTGCGGTGTGAAGCCCGCGTTGTTGAACGCTGAAATGGAGTAGAACACCCCATGCCAGATCGCCAGCAGCGGTGACTCCCCGAGCATCATGAAACGGGGGATCAGCACCAGCGCCAGCACCACCTCGATCACCACCGAGGTGGTGATGACAATACGCAGGAGCGTTCCAACTTCACCGAGTCGACTGGCGTTGTTCATCGCCGACTGGGCGATCAGTTTGCCCCGGACACCGAGCCGCTTGCTGACCACCAGCGCAAGCAGCGATGCCAGCGTCAGTGTTCCGAGGCCACCGACGAAGATGCCGAGCAAAATGATGAACTGTCCGAAGAAGGACCAGTAGTCAGCCGTGGACACAACAGTTAGGCCAGTGACGCACACGGCTGAGACGGCGGTGAAAAGTGCGTCGTGAAGCGGGGTCGCCTCACCGCTGCTGGTGGCGGCAGGCAGACTCAATAACGCAGTGAAGATAAGGATGACTGCAGAGAAAATTATCAGCGCCAGCCGTGCCGGGGAGCTGTTGGCAACACCATCGACGAAGTCGCGGACCTGTCCGAGCGCCCGGCTGGGGCCGCTGCGATCGTCCGCCAGCCAGGGTGGCTGTTGTTTCACCATTGACGCACCGTGACCCCCGGTTCCCTCCCCGCCTCTGCGGCATAATGCTTTAGTCCTTCGAGTAGTAAACCATCTTCGCGCACTCTTCGTGGTCAGGGATTCGCGGTATCGCGTACCCTGACAGAGATGCCTAGTCATGCCGATGCCGCTGTGCCCACCCATGTGGTGTGGGCCGACTCCATGCTCGCCTACAATTTCGGCCCCACCCACCCGATGAATCCGGCGCGGCTTGAGCTCACTGCCCGCCTGATCCGGGATTGTGGACTGCTGGAGCGTCCCGCGGTCAGCGTGGTCGAGCCGTATGTTGCCTCGGATGCCGAACTTGGCTCCGTCCACAGCACTGAATATATTGCCGCTGTCCGCTGCGCAAGTAACGACCCAGCGCAGGCACGGCTCGATCTGGGCCTTGGTACGGCAGATACACCAGCCTTCAACGGCATGCACGAAGCCAGTGCACGTCTGGTGGGCGGATCGATTGCTGCGGCCGAGGCGGTGGCCAGCGGCGCAGCGGTCCGCGCGGTGAACTTCGGCGGCGGAATGCACCATGCGGGCCGGTCACTGGGGAGCGGCTTTTGTATCTATAACGACGCCGCGGCAAGCGTGCAGCGCCTGCTCGATTCGGGAGTGTCGAAGGTACTCTACGTCGATGTGGATGCCCACCACGGCGACGGAACGCAAAGTATTTTCTGGGACGACCCGCGAGTCATGACCATCTCGCTGCATGAGACCGGCATGACGCTCTTTCCGGGCACGGGGTTCGCCCATGAAATCGGCGGACCTTCCGCCGAAGGAACCGCCGTCAATGTGGCGCTTCCAACCCAAAGCGGGGACGCGGCTATCCTGCGAGCCTTCCATTCAGTGGTTCCCCAACTGGCGCGCGCGTTCGAACCGGACGTCATAGTGAGCCAGCACGGTTGCGATTCCCATATCGATGATCCGCTGACCAACCTTCGAATCAGTGTGGACGCCCAGCGGATAATGATGATCGGCGTCCGAGACCTCGCCGACGAGCTGTGTGCGGGCCGCTGGGTCGCTACCGGCGGCGGCGGATACAACATCACCAGCGTGGTGCCAAGGTCATGGACGTTCCTTGTTGCAGTTGCCTCCGGAGCCGTTGTTACTCCGGAGACCGCGGTGCCCCCCGACTGGCGCACCTATGTCCGTGAGCGCTACGGCGTCACGGCGCCTACCCGAATGGGCGACGGAGTGGACCTTTGGTGGAGGTCGTGGGAAGTCGGCTACGACCCGAATGATGATCTTGACCGCTCTGTCATGGCTACCAGAAAGGCGATCTTCCCGCTTCATGGCCTCGACCCCTGGTTCGACTAGGGTGGAAGAATCCCTTATGTGGAATATATCGATAGGGTGAGGACATGAATTCGCACGACATATTTGCCGTGATCGCTGACGACACCCGGCGCAGGATCCTCGAAGTACTGCTTCGGGGTGATCTCGCCGTCGGGGACGTTGTGGAGCAAGTCCGGGTCAGCCAGCCAACGGTGTCCAAACACCTCAAGGTACTGCGGGAGGCCGGGCTGGTACGTATGCGTGCTGAAGGCCAGCGGCGGGTCTACTCGGTGGAGCCAGCCGCACTGGATTCAGTGGCGAACTGGGTGCGCGAATTTCTTCCCGCTGGGGCGCAATCTGCCACTCTGCGGAGCTCGGCGACAGGTCGGGATCCGGAAGGCGTTCGTTCCGGCGCGCAGGTTCCACCACGCCCCCATGCTGCGGAAACGTCTTCATCATCCACCCGCCAAGGCTCCCGCGCCGAGCTGACGGATACTGATCTGGCACGTCCAGAGAGCCCGCTCGATCCGGCTGATCCGACCCTGCCCCAGAACATCGGGCGCACTGTTGGGCGGGCCGCCGAACGGGCGGCGGACCTTCTTTCCCACCTGCCTCACATTCGGCGGCGCCGAGAATAAATGCACGTGCGGAGCCATCCCGCAATTTAGGGCTTTCACTTTAGACACATCAGCCACTAGAGTAATTCCTTAGGCGGATAATCCTTATGCCACAAGGCGACACGCCGATCAGTCGCTCAATGGGGCATCTTTTTGATGCCGATCGCAGGGTGAGAAGCCTAAAAGTAAAGGAACAGTGGTGTGATGGCAGACGGGAGCAACTTCTCGGATGTACAGTTTTTGACGGTCGCGGAGGTCGCCGAGGTAATGCGGGTGTCCAAAATGACCGTTTACCGGCTTGTTCATGCCGGCGAATTGCCCGCTGTCCGATTCGGCCGGTCCTATCGGGTTCCTGAATCAGCGGTGGAGGAGTACCTGCGCCATGCACAGGTGGACGGCCAGATCGAAAGCGCATAGTCGGCGCACACCCAGCCGTCGCACGTGAGAGAGGCGGCCCGTCAGTACGGGCCGCCTCCGCGTTGATCCAGCGGTCATGGAGTCCAGCAATTGGCTGTACCCTGTTAAGGAGCGTTTTGCCCGGAATTTCCCTTCCGTGCAACTGAGTGCATTCCCCGAGTGGGCGTTTTTTGCGCCTCTCAACGTCAGAATCAGGTAGTTGCGTATCGCACTGCGATACGGACAACAGCCTGACAACCGATTAAAAGTTTGTGAGGACTCTGTGGGTTCAGTAATCAAGAAGCGCCGGAAGCGTATGGCGAAGAAGAAGCATCGCAAGCTGCTTCGCAAGACCCGCCACCAGCGCCGCAATAAAAAGTAGCGCCCGGCCACCTTCGAGGTGAATCCGCCGTTGGCGCTGCTCACGGGCGGACGGTAACGGTTAGCAGGCTCGCAGTTCCACCCCGACACGAGGTGGAACCGCGAGCCTGCTGGCGTTCCTGTGCAGGCTTCCATGCGGGGTGCGCGTAGTTGAGTGTGCCTGGCGGGAATAACTCAGCGCTGGAATAACTCAGCGGCTGCGGATTCGGGAAAAACCACGCCAGAGGCCATAGATAGCGCCGACCCCAGTGGCCGCCTGCAATCCGAGCGTTGCGGCCCGCCGTCCGCTGCGGAAGTCGTATACGGGCCAATTGTTGGACCGGGCGTGCCGCCGCAGGCGTGCATCGGGATTGATGGCAACTGGATGCCCCACTATGGACAGCAGCGGTACGTCATTGTACGAATCGCTGTATCCCCAGCACCGCTGCAGATCCAGATTCTCACGCTCAGCCAGCTCCAGCACTGCGGCCGCTTTCGCCGGGCCGTGGAGGAAATCGCCCACCAGCTTTCCGGTGTAGAGACCGTCCGCAACCTCTCCGACGGTTCCGAGCGCTCCGCTCAGGCCCAGCCTGGTCGAAATGACGGTGGCAACCTCGACCGGGGTGCCGGTCACCAGCCAGACCTGGCGCCCCGCCGTAAGGTGCTGCTCGGCGAGGGCCCTGGCTCCCGGCCAGATTTTTGATGCAATCATCTCGTCGTAGACTTCTTCGCCCAGGGCCATGAAGTCTTCGTGCGCAATGCCGATCGCGAAGGCCAGGGCTGCATCTCGTACCGAGTTGACATCGGTCATCGTTTCGCCGCGCATAATGAAACGTACCTGTTTCCACGCCAGGCCAGCGGCGAACCTCAGCGTGAATGCTTTCCGCTGGTACATTTTCCGGGCCACGTGGAAGAGACTAGCTCCGCGCATCATGGTGTTGTCGACGTCGAAGAAAGCTGCCTCCCCGGGAGTGCTGGCAGGATCGGGGGAGGTCGGAATTGCATCCGCGGTTACTGCCAGCATGAATTGAGTCTAATCACTTGTTGGCGGGCTGTGTGCGGTACCCCCGGTATACCCTGAGGACCATGGAAAGCGTATCAATGACGGCAGGCTCGGAGGGCGCGCATGAGGTCCTCCTGCTCACCCGGCCGCAGTGTTCGCTCTGCCAAGGCGCACGGGACGTTGTGGGCAGGGTCGCGGCCCGCCTGGGGGTGAGTTGGAGTGAAAAATCCGTCGCGGAGGACGCGGAGCTCCTCGCCCGTTTTGCGGAGGAACTTCCGGTACTGCTGATCGACGGCGTGCAGCGCGATTTCTGGATCATCGACGAGGCCAGGCTGGAACGCATGCTTCGCCAGTGAGCCAACGCCGCCGGGTCCGGACGGTAGCCGCCGGCGCTCGCGCCGCTTTGGTCTGATCATCGCAGAGCGCCTAAAGTGTAACTGTTCCCGGCGCGCGCCGCCGGAGGTGCAATGCCCGCCGCGGACGCGGTGGGCGGCAAGGTGATGGAGCGAAGATCGATGACGACGTCAGAAGTACCCGGACTACATTCTGTAGGCGGGGAAGCGGCGCGCCAGATTCCACCGGCTTCGCTGGCAAGGCTCACCATCTACCTGCGGGCATTGAACTCCCTCCTTGCGGAAGGGGTCGAAAGGGTATCCTCTGAAGTGCTTGCGGAGGCAGCCGGCGTGAATTCTCCGATGCTCCGTAAGGATTTGTCTTTTCTGGGGTCCTATGGCACACGGGGAGTGGGATACGACGTCCAGTATCTGAACCGCCAGATTTCGGTGGCCCTCGGACTCACGCTCGATTGGCGGGTCGCTATCCTCGGTGCCGGTAACCTCGGCCGGGCGCTGGCGGGCTACTCAGGTTTCGCCTCCCGTGGATTTGAGATTGTTGCGCTCTTCGACGCCGACCAGATGGTGGTCGGATCAGAAATAGGGTGGTTACGGGTCAGCCCGATCGATGATCTTGAGGTGGTGCTTGGGCGCACGCGGGCCAATATGGGAGTACTGGCAGTGCCGGCTTCCGTGGCCCAGGAACTCTGCGATCGCATGGTGGCGTCCGGGATCACGAGTATCCTCAGTTTCGCTCCCGTGGTGTTGCAGGCCCCTGGCCATGTGCAGATTCGGAAGGTGGACATGTCCACCGAGCTGCAGATACTCGCCTATCACGCCCAGCGTGCGCAGGACGCGGATCCCGCCCCACTGACTCCCGCCAGCTCCGACCAGTAGCCCATGCTCCCTGGCTCCTGATTATCGTGCGGCTCCTAATATACGAGCCGCTGCGGTGTGAAGTAGTAGCTTTCCGGCTTCAGATAGCACAGGACGATCCCAGCAACCCCGAGCCCGATCACCAGGAGCTGGATGGGACCAGTTCCGAGCCCGAACAATGAGATTGCGGCGAACACCGTCCCGGTAATGCGGGCCCAGTTCTTTCCCTTGCGGATCATGAACGCGATCAACGCATAAAGACTTCCGATCAACAGCGCGAGCACCACGATGCTCCCGGAGAGGGCGCTTCCCATACTGCGGGCATCCATGCCCAGCGCATCGAGTTGCGCCAGATCCTCGGGAGTCAATTGCGCCAACGGGTTCATTGCCGAAGCGAAGGCGTTCAGGACGGTGATGATCCCCGCCGAGAGGATAAGCCAGAATGCAAGGTTCACACGGCTCGGCGCCGCGGCAGCGGGCGGCTGTGGCGGCCAGGCGTGTCCGGGGTAGCTGTAGCCCGACGGCTGCGAGGATTGGTAGCCCGGCTGCTGACCGTACTGGCCGTAGCGCGGTTCGGCAGGAGGTTCCTGCTGGTTCTCATGATGTTCATCAGGGCTCTGTGGCGGAACAGGCGTACTCATGGGAATCCATTCTCTGTGAGCGCGGGCGATGCTGGCCGTGGTGGGATCGTCGCTCGGAGAGTACACGCGAACACTCCGCCGTCATCCTTGATTAAGGATAGCCCGCGGGCTGCTGGGACGGCAGGATTGGCGCGATTGTTCCGAGGCGCCGAGCCGCCGCCGTCGGGCGTGTGGGGACGATGACGGCGGCCCGCTGTGCCCGGGCTCTCCGCTGCTGGCGGGGCCTGTTCAGCCCGTGGGTTCAGTCTGCGGTTGGCGCGACGAATGCCGCATCGATTGTGATCGTGACTTTGTCCCCGACCAGTACGCCTCCGGCTTCGAGCGCGGCGTTCCAGGTGAGCCCGAAGTCCTTGCGCGAAATGCTGGTTTCACCGGAGAATCCAGCGCGGGTGGCACCAAAAGGATCCACTGCTACGCCGTTGAACTCGGTGTTGATCACAACCTGCCGGGTCATGCCGCGGATCGTGAGGTCGCCGGTGAGTTCGTAGGTTTCACCTGCCCCCGCGATGGCAGTGGACACGAAGGTCATGTCGGGAAACTTCTCGACGTCGAAGAAATCCTCGCCGCGGACATGTGCGTCCCGGTTGGCATCGCCGGAGTCGAAGGACGCGGTGTCCACGGTAGCGGTTACCTTGGAGAACGCCAGGGTTGCGCCGATCTGCAGTGCTGCCTGCGCCGTGCGGAACGTCCCGCGCACCTTGCTGATGCCCGCGTGCCGGACGGAGAATCCAATATCGCTGTGGGACGAGTCGAACGTCCAGGTTCCGGGGGTGAGTCCTGCGGGAATGCTCATGCTGTGTAGCTCCTTCGGGTCGGGAAAGGTCTTGGTTACACCTAGCTATAAACATGCGTATGCATGCTTTATTCCCCCGCGCAGGCATTCGTGCCCGAAGGTTCACTGAAAAGTCCGGCGGACATCTCCCTGGCCAATTTAGAGACCACCGCCAACTCTGAGAAACTGGGGATATGACGCAAGCAACCGTCCATCTGGTCCGCCATGGCGAGGTCCACAACCCGGAGGGCGTTCTCTATGGCCGGATTCCCGGCTTCCGCCTGTCCGCCCTAGGCCGCCAGATGGCACAGCAGGTCGCGGATCATTTCCGGGCGCGAGCTGATGCGGGAGCGCGGATTGTCTATCTGGCGGCCTCGCCG
This sequence comes from Micrococcaceae bacterium UBA4005, assembly GCA_002384315.1. Taxonomy (GTDB): domain Bacteria; phylum Actinomycetota; class Actinomycetes; order Actinomycetales; family Micrococcaceae; genus Arthrobacter_D. Next base: position 8,705 of record DGBL01000070.1, read on the forward strand.
CTGGAACGCGCCCAGGAAACCGCACAGCCGATAGCACGTGCGCTAGGTCTGGACATCGAGACTGAGCCCCGCATTGTCGAAGCGGAGAACCGGTTTGAGGGCCTTTCCGTGACGAAGCACCAGTTGCGTAATCCCCGGTACTGGCCGTTGCTGATTAATCCGCTCACACCCTCCTGGGGAGAACCCTACGCAGGCCAGGTGGTGCGGATGATGCAGGCAGTTGATCATGCCCGTGAGCAGGCAGTAGCCCTGGGCGCGGGCGACTCTCCAGTGGAAGCCATTTTGGTCAGCCACCAGCTGCCCGTTTGGGTGACGCGGCTGGCAGCGGAGGGGCGCAGGTTGTGGCACGACCCACGCAACCGAGAGTGCACTCTCACCTCAGTGACCTCGTTGATATTCAACGAGGGCCGCTTGGCGCGCGTAGATTACGCCGAACCCTGTGCGGATCTGCTGCCTGGTGCGACTAATATCCCCGGGGCGTAATAGTATTACTACATGTTGTAGAAAACTCTAAAGGAATCCGTGAATGTCTGAGTCCATTACCGCCCGCCGAACATTCCTGAAGTTCGGTGCCGCCATGGCGTTCGGCATACCGCCCGCGATGCTCCTAGCCTCCTGCGCGGCGGAAGACACACTCGCCCAGCAGGCTGCCGCCGGGGATGGGAAGAACTACATAGCTGGAGACGGTTCGGTGACCGAATACGCGCGCGGTGAACGCGGTGAGCCGGTCGATTTCACCGGCACCCTCTTCGATGGATCAGAGCTCTCATCCTCCGACTGGACCGGCACTGTCACAGTGCTCAATTTCTGGTATGCAGCCTGCGCGCCGTGCCGGAAGGAAGCCCCTGACCTAGTCAGCCTGCACGCTGAATTCGCACCGAGCGGAGCGCAATTTTTCGGTGTGAACATCCGTGACGAGCAGGCTACCGCGGCCGCGTTCGAACGGAATTTCAAGATTCCCTACCAGAGCTTCAACGACCAGGACGGCGGCGTGTTGCTCTCCATGACCGGTTACGTGCCGCCCCAGGCCGTCCCCACCACGCTGGTGCTGGATCGGGAAAACCGGGTCGCCGGACGAATCCTCGGGCTGGCAGACCGCGGGACCCTCAAAGCGTTGGTCGGTGGGGCGCTTGAAGAGTAGCCCTCGTATCAGCCACGAGGACGCGCGCCGATGATCACTGCAGAGCCGATGGTCGCCGCCGCGACGGAGGTCGCCCTGGTGGTCGTGACGCCCGGTAACGCTTTTGCCGATACCGTCCTGAACGGGTCCATGCTCCTGGCGCTGCCGGTCGCTTTGCTCGCTGGGCTGGTTTCGTTTGCATCCCCGTGTGTATTACCGCTGGTGCCCGGGTTCCTGGGTTACGTCACCGGTCTTACCGGCGTCGATCTGGAAAACCAGAAACGTGGACGGATGTTCCTCGGCATTGCACTCTTTGTGCTGGGCTTTTCAGCGGTGTTCATGGCGTACGGAGCTTTGTTCGGCCAAGTAGGGGCGTGGCTTGCGGGCTCCGAGGGCTGGCTGATCCGCGTGTTTGGTGCGGTGGTGGTGCTGATGGGCGTCGTCTTTATGGGCGGCCTTCCATGGTTCCAACGCGAACGGCGGTTTCACCGGAGCGTACCGACGGGCCTGCTAGGGGCGCCGCTGCTCGGCATCACGTTCGGCGTAGGGTGGGCTCCGTGTATCGGGCCAACACTGTCCGCCGTCCAGTTACTGGCCATTTCCGGAGACCAGGCCAGCGCACTGAAGGGTGCAACGTTGACCTTCGCCTACTGTCTTGGATTGGGCCTGCCGTTTCTGCTCATCGCCCTTGGCGCGCGGCGCGGAATGGGTGCGCTCGCGTTCTTCCGCAGGCACCGTCTGGGTCTGCAGCGCTTCGGGGGCGGGATGCTCGTCGCCGTCGGCTTGCTGATGGTCTCCGGGGTCTGGAATATGTGGATTGGCGGGTTGCAGGGGTGGATAACCGGTGTCACCTTGCCCATTTGACCGGCGTCGCTGACGTGAGCACCGCCGTCGTCGTCGCCGCTGGCGTCCTGTTGGACTGCACCCCGGAGCTGATGCACTGACATGAAGGAAAAGATGAACGTAGAGAAAGGCCAAACCGGAGCAGGATCTGCTGCCAATGATGTCTCGCTGCCGACATTGGGCCCGCTGGGAATGCTCCGGTGGGCCTGGACGCAGCTGACGAGCATGCGCACAGCCCTATTCCTGCTGCTCCTGCTGGCTGTCGGCGCCGTGCCCGGGTCGCTGTTTCCGCAGCGACCGGCCAACCCGGCGGTCGTCACCCAGTATCTCCAGGACAACCCGGATACCGGGCCGATCCTCGACCGGCTCCAACTGTTCGACGTGTATTCGTCAGCGTGGTTTTCCTCTATCTACCTGCTGCTGTTCATCTCCCTGATCGGGTGCGTGATTCCCCGTGCCCGCGCCCACGCGCGTGCGCTGAAGTCCAAGCCGCCGCGCACCCCCAGTAGGTTGTCGCGGATGCCCGCCTACGGCACGGTCGCCATCCCGGCGCAGCTCGCCGCCACGCAGGCAGCCACGGCGGACAGCGTTGCCGCAGACGCAGCGCAGATGCTGAAAAAGCGCGGATACCGGGTGGACCTGAGGGACGAGGGAACGGCCACGCCGTCGGTTGGAGCCGAACGCGGGCTCACCAAGGAACTGGGCAACCTGGTCTTCCACAGCTCCCTGATCGGGGTGTTGATCGCCGTTGCCGTAGGTGGGCTCTTTGGCTACAACGGGCAGCGGATCATCGTCGAGGGAGACACTTTCGTCAATACGCTGGTCGGCTATGACTCGTTCAACCCCGGCACTAACTTTTCCCAGGACAGGCTGGAGCCATTTTCGATCCGGCTGGACGAATTCGATGTCCGCTTCGACCGCCAACAGCCGGCCACCTATGGCCAGCCGCTGGACTTCACCGCCTCAGTCACGACCCTCGACGGCGCTGAGGCGAACCCGCAGCAGCAGGAGCTCAAGGTGAATGCGCCGCTGAAAATCGGGGGTACGAGTGTCTACCTGGTAGGCAACGGTTATGCTCCGGAGGTCACCGTGCGTGACGGCGAGGGAAACATTGCGCTGCAGGGCCCGGTTATTGCCCAGCCGTCAGACGGCATGTACACCTCGCTGATGGTGATCAAAGCACCTGATGCCAGGCCCGACCAGCTGGGATTCGTCGGGTTCTTTCTCCCGACCGCATTCGTCGACGAACAGGGCGTGGCCTTTTCCCGGGACCCGGATCCGTTCAATCCGCAACTGAACCTGAACTCGTATGCTGGCGACCTCGGGCTCGACGGCGGAAATCCCCAGAATGTCTATGTGCTGGACACGGAGGGACTGGAGGAAATCAATAGCCGGAACAACCCGGACGGCGGCATTGTGCTCGGCCCGGGGCAGACCTACGACCTGCCGGGGGACAGGGGGTCGATCACCTTTGACGGGCTCAACCGGTTTATCGCGGTCGACATCAATCACGATCCTGGGCAGGTTGGCGCCCTTGTATTTGCCCTTCTTGCGCTCGCAGGTCTCACCGCATCCCTGTTCATCGGCCGCCGTCGGCTCTGGATCCGGACGTCTACGCTGGGCGACGGCCGGATCATCGCCGAATACGGCGTGCTGGCGCGGGGTGAAGACCACCGGATCGCAGGCGAAGCAGCGGCCGTGAAACGGCATCTGGAGCAGCGCTGGCTGGCAGCGCAGGATGGAACGTACGAAGATGGTAAGCGGCCAGCCGGAGCTCACGACGGCGGCACGACCGGGGGACACCCCACCAACGGTAAGGATCTCTGATGAGAAGCGTTAATGCCGAATTGGGAGCACTCAGTGAACTGCTGATGCTTCTGGCCTCGATCGCCTATATGGTCGCGTTTGTTTTTTATGTGCTGGACCTCGTGAAATCGAGCAGCACCATCAGTGCGCTCGAAGCCAAGCTGGCGCAGGATCGGGCGCGCAGCCTGGAGCTCAGCCTCGAGCACAGCATTGTCCCCGCAGGCGCGCCGGCTGCTGACAGCGGGTACAGCCAGGCGGCCTCCGTCTCCGGGGCTCCGAGCGCGGACGACTCCATGGACTACGCTGCAGGACCACGACGGCGGCTGGCGCGTATCGCCGTCGCCCTCACCGTCCTAGCCACAGCTATCCATGTCGGCGCCGTGCTCACCCGGGCGATCGCGGCAAACCGCGTTCCCTGGGGGAACATGTACGAATTCTGTACCACCGGAGCTCTGTTCGTCGCGCTGATTTTCCTCATCACGCTCACCCGCAAGGATTTGCGCTTCGTCGGTTCGTTCGTCGTTGGCCTGATTGTCATCATGCTGTATGCGGCTACGGTCGGGTTCCCCACCCCGGTATCGAACCTCATTCCGGCGCTGCAGAGCTACTGGCTGGTGGTTCATGTGTCGGTGGCGGTGGCGTCGGCCGCGTTGTTCACCATCACCTTCGCCATGTCCGTGCTGCAGTTGCTGCAGTCCTCCCGGGAGAACCAGGCGGCAGCCGGCGGCGAAGAACGGATGCGGTTCCTGCGCCTTGTTCCGTCGGCGCTCAGCTTGGAAAATCTCGCCTACCGGCTCAATGCCCTAGCCTTCGTGGGCTGGACCTTCACGCTCATGGCTGGCGCCATCTGGGCCGAGCAGGCCTGGGGCCGGTATTGGGGCTGGGACACCAAGGAAGTGTGGACATTCGTCATCTGGACGGTCTACGCGGGCTACCTGCACGCCCGGGCGACGAGGGGCTGGACCGGAACCCGCGCAGCATGGCTATCGATTGTCGGGTATCTGTGCGTGGTGTTCAATTTTTCGATCGTCAACATCTACTTCTCTGGGTTGCACAGCTACGCCGGAGTCTGAGCTTTCATGCAGGGCCAGCTAGCGCGGTGGCGCGGAGTGCCGTTGAGCTAGCTGGCTGGCGGGCCGTCCCCGTGAGCCCCGTCCCCGTGAGCGGGGGGACCGTCCTCAGTCGGTTTGCCATCGGCTGGGCTCTGGCCGGGCTTCGTATTCCTGGCTTGGCGTTCCTGGGCTTCGCGGGCCTTGAGTTCACGTTCGCGGCGGCGCAGTTCCTCTTCCCGCGACTGCTGTCGGCGGCGGGTTTCCAGATCGCGTAGGAACGCAGGATCATCGTCAGGCGCGCCCGTATTCCGGGGCTGGGACCGGGCCGTACCGCCGGAGTTTCCACGAGGGCGCCCGAACAGGAACCATAGGCCGGTACCGAGCAGCGGCACGAGCACAATCGTGATCAACCAGGCTGGTTTCGAGATGCTGCGCACCTCGTTTGGTTTACTCATGGCGCAGTCGATGAACGAATAGACGATGACGGCGACTCCAAGAATCGTCGCGAAAAGCAAGAGGCGGGGCATGGGTTAATTGTAGGCGAGTAAACTGGGGACGTGGCTTTCCTCAAATTTACTCTGCTCCGGCTCGCCCTTGTGGTGGCCTTCTTCGTCGCCTGTATGTATCTGGGGCTGGGCGCAATTCTCTCGGCTATCGTCGCGGCGATACTCGCCTGGTGCGTGACCTACCTCTTCTTCCGGTCGCTGCGGGACGAGGCTGGAGCCACCCTGCAGCGTCGCTTCCGGGAGGGGGCGCCGCCGCGCCGAAACGCGCTGGAGCACGACGACGCCGCCGCCGAGGACGCGCTCGACCCGCGTACCAGTGGGGACGGCGCCCGCAAGGACGGTTGAGCGGCGGGTGGTCAGCCCAGGACCCGTGTCAGCACCAGGCCTGCGCCGAAGAGAACGCTGAAAGCGAGATTGATGATGCTGGTCTGTTTCAGGACCGGAATGAGGCTGTGCCGCTCTTTGCCGGTGAGCATGGTCCAACTGGGCATCAGGCAGGCGGGAATGAGCAACAGGACGAGCATCACCCACGGATAGTCGTACGCCAAAAAGAGCGGCAGCAGGACCGCCAGAGCCAGCATCATCACATAGCTGATCCGCGCGGCGTCGTCGCCCAGGCGGACCGCGAGGGTGAGTTTTCCAGTCTCCCGGTCCGTCGGAATGTCGCGCACGTTGTTGGCCATCAGTAGGGCCATGGCGATCACACCGGTGCTCACCGCTCCCACCCACGCCGGCGCGCTCAGCGAACCAGCTTGCGTGTAGGTGGTGCCAAGAGTGGCGACGAGGCCAAAGAAAACAAAGACGAAAATGTCCCCGAGTCCCAGGTAGCCGTAGGGATTCTTCCCGCCGGTGTATCCCCACGCCGCAGCGATGCACCCTACCCCGACCAGGATCAGGAACCACGCCTGGGACAGCAGGATCAGTGCAGCACCGGCTGCCATTGCCAGCGCAAAACACAGGAAGGCAGCGAATTTGACCTGCGTGGGGCTGGCGGTCCCAGATCCAGTCAAGCGCAGCGGACCGACTCTGGCGTTGTCAGTCCCACGGATGCCATCGGAATAGTCATTCGCGTAATTGACGCCGACCTGAAGCAGCACGGCCACGATCGCCGCGAGCACGGCTTGAACAGGCCTGAACGCCCCGAGCTCATATGCTGCCGCGCTGCCGATGATGACAGGCGCCATCGCCATGGGGAGCGTCCGCGGGCGGGATCCCTCGAACCATTGTGCGGCAGTGACCACGGGGGATGTTCCTTTTACAGTGACGGTGGGCCGGCCGTAGCCGCGGCGGCCGATTGGAGTGCGCTGCCCGCTGCCGGGGAAAGCCCGGGGGCGGCGTTCGGGCCGGTTCACCGAGTTGGCACGGTGGCTGATTTGCGCAGCAGCGCCTGGATTGTCTGGCGGTCTGGTTTGCCGTTCGCAAGGCAGGGAAGCGACTCGACAGTGAGCACCACTTTGGGTACTGCTTCCGCGCCGAGTACGTTACGCACACCGGTGCGGATGAGATCCACTTCAACTGATCCGGCGACGGCGACGGCGACGCAGGTTCCCCACTCCGGGCTGTCCACTCCGGCAACCAAGGCGGCGTGCACTCCCGGCAGGCTCTCCACCACGGCGCAGACTACGGACGCGGAGACCTTGACGCCGCCGGTGAGAATGACATCATCGAGACGCCCGGAGACGGTTACTGTTCCGTCCTTGGACAGGGTGCCGGCGTCGTCGGTGCGGAACCAGCGCTGGCCGGAGTGGAACACAAAACGTTCATTGGTTTGCGTCGGATCACCGTAGTATCCATCGGCCAGAACGGGCCCGCTGATCCATAACTGGCCGGCGTCGTCCATGAGCGAGACCCCGTCGAGGGGTTTGCCGTTGTACACGCAGCCGCCGCATGTTTCGCTCATCCCGTACGTCTGGACGATGTTTAGGTTGTGTTTTACGGCTTCGGAACGCAAGTGGTTGCTGGCTGGCGCGCCGCCGAGCAGGATGGCGTCGAAACGCTTCAGCGCACGGAGCGTCGCGGGGCAGGGATCGCGCAGTAGCCGGTCAAGTTGTGTGGGAACGAGGGACGTGAAGCGGACCCGGTCGGTCAACTCTTCGGCGGCGGACGTGAACGCGGACGACGTGAATGGCTCTCCCGGTGGCATTGCCCACGGCCGGGTCCCGGCATACAGGGAGCGCACCAGCACCTGGAATCCAGCTACATAATGGACCGGCAAGGCAAGCAGCCACTGGCCTTCGGCACTGAGCGCGGACGCTGTGGCGGCGGACGACGCCGCAAGGGCATCGACGCTGAGCATCGTTTGTTTCGGCGTGCCGGTGGTGCCTGATGTGCTGAGCACGGCCGCGATATCGTCGTTGGGAAGCGTGTCGCTGAACGTCTGAGCCGGGTCAGCATGGGGTGCGATCGCCGGGCCTTCCCCGGAAAGGGCTTCGGTGAGGGGCCCGAGCAGCGTATGCGGGTCGAATCCCGGAGGAGTATGCAGCGGTTGGAGTTCCATCGATGACCTAGAAATAGTAGGGAAACGCAGACCAGTCCGGATCCCGTTTTTGCAGGAAGGCTTCCTTGCCCTCGACGGCCTCGTCCGTCATATAGGCCAGGCGGGTGGCCTCGCCGGCGAAGACTTGCTGGCCAGCAAGCCCATCGTCGGCCAGGTTGAACGCGAATTTCAGCATCCGGATAGCCTGGGGGCTTTGCCGCGCGATGTCGGCTGCGTACTCGAGGGCTACCCGTTCGAGGTCCTGATGCTCCACGGCTTCGTTGACGGCGCCAGCGGCGACCATCTCGTCAGCTGAGTACTCGCGGGCAAGGAAAAAAATCTCACGCGCTTTCTTCTGGCCGATCTGACGGGCAAGCAGCGCCGAGCCGTATCCCGCGTCGAAGCTTCCCACGGTCGCATCAGTTTGCTTGAATCTGCCGTGTTGCCGGGATGCGATGGTGAGGTCGGCGACGACGTGCAGGGAATGTCCGCCTCCGGCTGCCCAACCGTTGACAACGGCGATCACGACTTTTGGCATGGTACGGATGAGCCTCTGGACCTCGAGAATGTGCAAGCGGCCAGCACGAGCCGGGTCGATCGATTCGCGGGTGTCCCCGGCTGCATATCGGTACCCGTCGCGGCCCCGGATTCGTTGGTCGCCTCCGGAACAAAAAGAGTGTCCACCGTCTTTGGGGGAAGGACCATTGCCGGTCAGCAGGACTGTAGCGACGTCTGGACTCATGCGGGCATGGTCCATGGCGCGGTATAACTCGTCAACTGTCCCTGGGCGGAAGGCGTTGCGGACTTCGGGGCGGTTGAAGGCTATCCGTACTGTCGGCAGGTCCCGCACCGGCCGGCCGTCGGCGGCACGCTCAACCTGGCGGTGATAGGTAATGTCCGCCAGGTATTCAAAGCCGGAGACCAGGCGCCACTGGTGTGGGTCAAAGAGGTCGGAGACCGTGTCCGGGAGTTCGAATGTCACTCGATGAGTCTAACGCCGCGCTAGCTGCGGCGGACAAACCGGCGTTGAGCGCTCCGGGCAAATTTCCGGAGCGCTCCGCCGGTTCGACGGGCCTAGTCAAGGCCCAATGGGGGGCGTAGGCTCGAACTCATAGACACCGGGCTTTGCGCTGGGTGCCATGGTCTCCTCATTGATTTTGGAGACGCGTTCGAGAGGGCGCGCCGAATTCAGCTGATGGTGAGAGATGCCTGCGGGATGCAGGGTCGTGCCGTTGCTGGTCTTGGGGTCGGCGTGTCGACGAATCAGGGGGGCGGTTGCCCCATGAGAGGCACAACCATGAGAAACTGCTCCGTCAACCAACGCTCACATTCAAAACTTCAATCAGCCAAGGGGTGGTGGACCGCTGGAGTGGCTGCGGGAACGCTTGCCATCATGCTGGCCTGGGCCGCCAACACCCAGCTCCCGGCGTATGCGGCCGAAGCACCAGTCGGACTCGGCACAGCCGGAACCTACTCCGTTCTGGGCGGGCAGGCGGTCACCAATACCGGACCTACCACTTTGGGCGGGGATCTCGGAGTAAGCCCAGGAGCAGCGATCACCGGGTTCCCGCCAGGGCTCGTTGGAGGTGCCACGCATTCGGGCGATGCGGCTGCCGCGCAGGCCCAATCCGGCCTGACGGTCGCCTACGACGATGCTGCGGGCCGCGCTCCCACAGCGACCGTGGCGGGGGATCTGGTCGGCCAAACGCTGCTCCCCGGGGTGTACAAGTCCAGCGGACCACTCGCTGTCAGTGGCGCGCTGACACTCAATGGTCAGGGTAACCCGAATTCAGTGTTCATCTTTCAGGTTGCGTCAGCACTGACGACCGCCTCGGCCAGCAGTATTGTGCTGACCAACAGTGCCCAGGCGTGCAATGTGTATTGGCAGATCGGAAGTTCCGCCACCTTGGGCACCGCGTCGGTCTTCAGGGGAACCATCTTGGCGTTGACATCTATTTCAGTCACCACGGGAACGACCGTTGAGGGTCGGGCGTTGGCGCGCAATGGCCAGGTGTCGCTGGACACCAATGTCTTTACAATGCCGGGTTGCGATACGTCCGTTCCGTCGCCTACGCCGGTCCCNNAGCCCGGACTATACGCACGCGGAGGCAGTCGAGCTAGGGAGGGTTGGTTTTGACAGGTCGCCGAGCTGCCCGCGGGAGTGGAGCGCGCCGTAGCGGTGGGCTGAGGATTGGCCTGGCGCTGCTGGTTGGGCTCCTGCTTGCCCTGTATCTTGCAGCGCAAATCGTCACTGGCTCGACACAGTTAGCCGAAGACGTTCCGATACCCGCGGGTACTCTAGCGTCGGCTCCAGCGGAAAGTGAGGCTGGCGCGGTTTCGCAGTTGCGCCCTGCCTCAGCGCCGCTTCACATCAACTATCCGGCGGTGGGCATGGACCAAAATGTTGTGTCTTTGACCCCGCAGGTAGACGCTGGAGAATCGATCGTCCCGCCGCGGACCCTTGACGCGTACTGGCTTGCGTCCTACGGGGCGCCCGGACCTGGGTCGACGAACACAACCTACGTCGTCGGGCATAGTTGGGAAGATCGCCCGAGTCCGTTTAACAATCTCAGCGTGCAGTCAAAAGTAGGAGACCGGCTGACCGTCACCACCGCCGAAGGGATTCTGGACTACCGGGTCGATGAGATCACGACCGAAAACAAGGACACGCTTAAGGACAGCGCGATCTGGGCGATCGTTCCCGGTCGGCTGGTCCTGGTCAGCTGTTACACGGCCGATCTATGGGAGAAGAATATTGTTCTGGTCGCCAGCCCTATCGCCTCAGCAGCGGGGAAGGATCCTGGAACATTCCGGCGCTGAGATCTCGGGACCGTAGGCAGGTAGCCTCCGGAGGTCCCCGGCACCGTCGCCAGCGGGAATTCAGGCCTCCAACACGGCGCTCGCTCCCAGCGCATCTGCAACAAAGGCGTAGTCCCAGGCGACATCTTTCCAGCGGGCGTACCTTCCCGAGGCGCCACCGTGGCCGGCGACCATCTCGGTTTTCAGCACAATAGGCTCCGAACCCGTTGTTGTCTCCCGCAAAGCCGCGACCCATTTGGCCGGTTCCACGTACAGCACTCGGGTGTCATTGAAACTCGTGACTGCCGCTATCCGTGGATACCGTGCTGCCTGGACATTCTCGTAGGGAGAGTAGTCCTTCATATACGAGTAGACTTCGGGGTCCGCTATGGGGTTCCCCCATTCTTCCCATTCGACCGCCGACAGCGGCAGTTCCGGATCCAGGATCGTCGTAAGCGCATCCACGAACGGGACTTGGGCGACGGCGGCGCAATACTTTTCCGGCGCGAGGTTCAGTGCAGCCCCAAGCAGCAGTCCACCAGCGGAACCGCCCATGGCGGCAATCCGTTCCGGATCGGCCCAGCCGGAGTCCGCCAGATAGGAGGTGGCATCGACAAAGTCGGTGAAGGTGTTTTTTTTCTTCAGTTTCTTGCCGGCCTCGTACCAGCCGCGGCCCATCTCGCCGCCGCCGCGAACGTGAGCGATCACGAAAATGATGCCCCGATCCAGCAGGGATAGCCGCGCGGTGGAGAACTGGGGGTCCATGCTCACCTCGTAGCTGCCGTATGCATAGATCAGGGCAGGATTACGCCCATTGGGGAGCAGCTCGGCGCGCCGCAG
>DGBL01000168.1 GCA_002384315.1 Micrococcaceae bacterium UBA4005
GGTAAAGCCCAGCCGTTCTGCCTCTTGGACCCGGCGGGCGATACCGGGCACCGGACGCACCTCTCCGGCGAGCCCCACCTCCCCGAAAGCGATCATCCGGGCCGGAAGCGGCTGGTTGGTCTTTGCCGACGCGATGGCCAAGGCGACGGCAAGGTCCGTGGCCGGTTCGCCGAGTTTCACTCCGCCGACCGTGGCCACGTAACTGTCATCCTTATGCAGGTTCATCGAGGCCCGCCTTTGCAGCACAGCAAGGAGCATTGCCACCCGGGCGCTGTCGAGACCGCTGGTGGCGCGCCGTGGTTGGGCGTTGGAGGATTCCGCGAGAAGGGCCTGGACTTCGGCGAGGAGAGGTCGGCGACCTTCGAGGGTGACCGTGATGCAGGTTCCGGAGACCGGCTCCTTGGTGCGCGAGACGAACAGCCCGCTAGGGTCGGAGAGCCCCTCTATGCCAGTTTCGGTTAGGTCGAAGCAACCTACCTCGTCCGTGGGGCCGTATCGGTTCTTCACGGCACGCAAAAGCCTTAGCCGTGAGTGGCGATCACCTTCGAACTGGCAGACAACGTCCACCAGATGCTCTAGCAGCCTCGGTCCGGCGATAGAGCCGTCTTTGGTGACGTGTCCGACCAGCAGTGTGGTCATGCCGCGCAGCTTCGCCACGTTGATGAGTGAGGCGGCGACTTCGCGGACCTGCGTCACGCCTCCTGCGCTACCGTCCACGGCGCTGCTGCTGAAGGTCTGCACCGAGTCGACAATCAGGAGCGCAGGATTGACCGCTTCCACCTGTCCGAGGGCCTGGCCTAGGTCGTTCTCTGCACTGAGAAAGAGGGTCTCCGCTACGGCGCCGATCCGTTCGGCACGCAGTTTGACCTGGGCGGAGGATTCCTCGCCGGTCACATAGAGCACGTCCTTGCCGAGCCTGGCCACCCGTGCGGCGACATCCAGTAGCAACGTCGACTTACCGACCCCGGGTTCGCCGGCCAACAGGATGACGGCTCCGGGCACCAGACCGCCGCCGAGCACACGATCCAGCTCGTCGATGCGCGTGGCCTGGTAAGCGGCCGTCGTCGCGTCGACGTCGGCGATCCGCTGGGCTGGCGTTATGACGGTGCTGGCAGCCGTCGTCTTCGCGATGGCCTGACCGGTTTCTTCCACCGTGCCCCACGCCTGGCACTCACCACAGCGGCCCACCCACTTGGCGGTGGTCCACCCACATTCGGTGCAGCGGTAACCGGGGCTGCCGGAACGTGCGGTCGCTGAAGTTTTTGCTGCCATAAGCTCAGGCTACCGGGGGAGGGTAGCTGCGCGGTTCAGAGACGCGGCAGGAACGCTGCGGCATCCTCGTGAGGCAGGCCCGTTGCTTCGAGCAGATCGACCAGCAGCGGCCGGAGCATCAGCACCAAGCCCTCGCCTTCCAGCCGTTCAATATGCAGGTTGGCCGGGTGGAGCATTGTCGCCACGGCGGCAAGGTCGTTACGGGCTTCCCGCTGGTACAGGCGTCGTTCGGCGCTATCAGCTGAAGCCAGGGATCGGCTTAGGGTATCCACGGCGTCGGCTGTGTCCTCCAACACCTGTGCGAGTGACTCGATCGCCGGCTCGGTCAATGCCGCGTGGTTGATCACCGAGGTGAGCCTGCGGGAGAAGACACGGCTGTTCCGCACCGCAAGGTCTATCGACTGCACAGCCAGCTGCAGTGAATCGAGTTCCTTCATGTGCCGCCGGTAGGCCGGTGCGATCCGCGCGACCTCCTGGGCGGAACTCATGCTCCCGGCGAGGGAATCCATGCGCGGCTGGCAGTTGCGGGCCCGCACGAGCGCATGCCAGGCGAGCGTTGCGTCGTTGGAGGTGAGCGCGGCGGCGTCCTCCCGCAGGACCGCTGAAAGCTCACCCAGCAGGCCTGTGACATTCACCTTTGGCTCGCGGCGTGGATCCCGCGGAAGCAGCATGGTGATCACCAGAGCGAACAAACCGCCCACGACGGCGTCAGCGCTGCGGGTGAACGGCCCTCCGTCCGGGGCAGGAAGCAGGACGACAAGGAGGGACTGCAGGCCGAACTGCGTGGTGAAAACGGTGCCGCTGTCCAGGAACCTGGCCAGCAGGATTGAGGTGAACAGCACGAGGGCCGCCTGCCAGAGCCCGGTTCCGAACAGGGCCAGCAGCAGATCCCCCACCGCAATTCCGAGGGTGCAGCCGAGGCCAACTTCAACGACGCGCCGCATCCGTGGATCCTTGGAAAAGCCGAGGGCAATCATCGAGGACGTTGCCGCGAAGAGCGGACCAGCATGCCCGAGAACCTGTTCAGCGAACGCGTAGGCGCCCACCGCGCAGATGGTCATCTGGAGGGCGGGCACCACCGATGTTGAGCTGCGCTTCAGGCCGATACGGCTGCGCGAGCGCAGAAATGACAGAGCGGGGGAGAGACTCAGTCGCCATGCCATGACACCAGTGTAGGAGCGCGATGGATGAGACGCCCCGACGGAGTGGGGTACGCGGGAGGACACTTTGTAAACAGAGCTCGCCGTAACAGGCAAGCACTCGCAGCCCAATACTCCGAAAGGTCACCTGTTGTTCATCTGCCGTTCACCGATGGCCGTTGTTCCTGTTACCTGCAGCGAATAGTTTCTAGACTGTTCTTCGAACGCATACATCGTCGAAGGGTGCCACTGAGCACTGTCGACCAAATCCCTGGAAGGGGCAGTATCACGTGAAGGTATCTCGCATTGGCCGCGTTGCGGCAGTAGTTTCTGTTGCCATGCTCGCACTGACGGCTTGCGGTTCGGACAACGCCACCAACGCACCAGCTGCCACGGGCGGAGCCGCCGGAGGCGGTACCGCCACTGGCACGCTCACCGGTGCCGGTTCCTCGGCGCAGGGTGCAGCGATGACCGCATGGCAGGCTGGATTTACGGAAGAAAACCCGGATGCCACCGTGCAGTACTCTCCGGACGGTTCAGGCGCCGGGCGCGACGCATTCCTGGCCCAGGGTGTGCAGTTCGCTGGTTCGGACGCTTACCTGGACGATGAGGAGTATGCGGCTTCCAAGGAGATCTGCGGTCCTGACGGTGCCATCAACGTCCCCGCCTATGTCTCCCCCATCGCGGTGGCATTCAACCTCCCCGGGGTCGAGAAACTGAACCTTGACGCGGATACGATTGCCTCGATCTTCCGCGGTGAGGTCAAGAACTGGAACGATGACGCTATCGCCTCGCAGAACAAGGACGCAGAGCTGCCGGACCTGCCCATCACCGTCGTGCACCGTTCGGATGAGTCTGGTACCACCGAGAACTTCACCGAGTATCTTGCTGCTGCCGCTCCGGATGTCTGGACGGACGAGGCGTCCGGGGACTGGCCTGCCGAGATCGTTGCGGAGAATGCCCAGGGAACCAACGGAGTCGTCTCCACCACGTCGTCCACGGAAGGCGCCGTAACCTACGCCGACGCGTCGGCTGTTGGCGACCTTGGACAGGCGCTGGTCAAGGTCGGCGAGGAGTACGTAGAGCTCAACGCAGAAGCTGCTTCAAAGGCTGTTGAGGTAGCCACTCCTGTGGAGGGCCGCTCCGAGGTCGACATGTCGCTTGACCTCAAGCGGGACACCACTGAATCCGGCGCCTACCCGATCGTGCTGGTCTCCTACCACGTTTACTGCTCCACCTACGCGGACCAGGAAGTCGTGGATCTGGTCAAAGCTTTCGGAAGCTACGCGATCAGTGAGAAAGGCCAGTCCGACGCCGAAGGCTCGGCAGGAAACGCACCTATCTCCGACACTCTGCGCGAGCAGGCCCAGGCAGCAATCGATTCCATCACGGTTGCTTCCTAGCTGACTCCGGATGCCCCGCCCGGCCGTCCTGGCCAGGCGGGGCATTCGCTGTTCAACGCCCCCGGCTTGTAATGGATGGGCAGAGCGTGAAAACTGATCCAAGCACCATCAAGCACCTTCGACCACCCACCACTCGCGCCAAAGGATTCCATGGTGTCCACAAAAGTATTGACCAGCCCGGCAACGGTCGGTCGGTCGGGGGACAAGATTTTCTCGGGGGCCACCCTGGCTGCGGGCTGCCTTATCCTCGCAGTGCTGTTCAGTGTCGCGGTTTTCCTGATGGTCCAGGCGCTGCCGGTCCTCGGCGCTGATCCAGCGAAGATCACCGGCGGTGAGGGGTTCGGAACCTACATTTTTCCGATAGTTGTCGGAACGCTCATAGCTGCGGCGATCGCGCTGCTCATCGCCACGCCGCTGGGAATCGGCGTCGCACTGTTCATTTCCCATTACGCGCCCCGACGGCTGGCCCAGGGTTTCGGCTATCTGATTGACCTACTCGCCGCCATTCCATCGGTCGTCTATGGCGCCTGGGGATATGCAGTGCTGGCACCCCAGATGGCCAAGCTGTACGGCTGGCTTGCCGAAAATATGGGATGGATTCCAATTTTCGCCGGCCCGGCCAGCCAGACCGGACGCACCATGCTCACGGCAGGCATCGTGCTCGCCGTGATGGTGTTGCCGATCATCACCTCAATGAGCCGGGAAATATTTCTCCAGACTCCCGGCCTGCACCAGGAAGCTGCGTTGGCGATGGGAGCAACCCGCTGGGAAATGATCATGATGGCTGTGATTCCATTCGCGCGGCCCGGAATTATCAGTGCCGCCATGCTGGGCCTGGGACGGGCGCTGGGCGAGACCATGGCTGTCGCCCTGGTACTCTCCGGCGGGGCGCTGACAAGCAGCCTGATCAAATCCGGTAACCAGACCATCGCCGCGGAAATAGCGCTGAACTTTCCCGAGGCCTTCGGCCTTAGGCTCAGCGAACTGATCGCCGCTGGCCTAGTGCTCTTCCTCATCACACTGATCGTGAACATGATCGCCCGCTGGATCATTACTCGCCACAAGGAATTTTCGGGGGCTAACTGATGACCACGCCAGCGCTGAACACGCGGCAGTCCAAACTGGGCAAAGGTACGCTGCCCCGATACGCTACCTGGGTCGTGCTGGGGGGAGCACTGGTCCTTGGGGCGGCTGTTTCCTCCCTCATCGGTTTCCATGTCGTCGGCTGGGCAGTGCTCTCGGCACTGTTCTTCGTCGCGGGCGCCGCAACGGCCACCGCCGTCGTCGAGGGAAGCCGCAAGGGAGTCGATTCGTTGGCGACCTTCCTGGTCTACGGTTGTTTCCTTATCGCGCTGCTTCCGCTGCTCTCCGTGGTCTGGACCGTGCTGGAGCGGGGCCTTCCGGGTATCTCCTACGACTTCCTCTTCACGTCCATGAACGGTGTGACCGGCGCAGTGGACAACGAGTCCGGCAAGAGCGGTTCCCCTGTCCTGGGCGGGGCCTACCACGCGATCGTGGGTACGCTGCAGATCACTTTGTGGGCCACGCTCATCTCAGTGCCTATCGGGCTGCTCGCGGCAATCTATCTGATTGAGTACAGCACCGGCGGACCGCTTGGCCGCGCGATCACCTTTTTCGTCGATGTGATGACGGGCATCCCGTCGATCGTCGCCGGATTGTTCGCGGCAGCGTTCTTNNTTGTCGGTGCTGATGATTCCCGTCGTCGTGCGTTCGACCGAGGAGATGCTGAAGATCGTTCCCAATGAGCTCCGGGAGGCGGCCTATGCGCTGGGTGTGCGCAAATGGCAGACCATCGCGCGGGTGGTCATACCGACAGCGATCTCAGGGATCGCCTCCGGAGTGACCCTGGCTATCGCGCGGGTGATCGGCGAAACGGCTCCGATCCTGGTGACGGCCGGGTTCGCCAGCTCAATCAACATGAACGTGTTCGGCGGGTGGATGAGCACCCTGCCCACGTTTATCTACTACCAGATCCTCACCCCGACGTCGCCGACCAATATCGCGGCAAGCACCCAGCGGGCGTGGGCGGCGGCACTCGTGCTGATCGTCATGGTCATGCTCCTGAACCTGGCCGCCCGAGTGATTGCCCGCTTCTTCGCCCCCAAGACCAGCCGCTGACCGTGCGCGGTTCCAACCGATAAGGATCCCATGTCCAAGCGAATCGACGTTAAGGACCTCAACGTCTACTACGGCAAGTTCCTCGCCGTGGAGGATGTGAACATAGATATTCAGCCCCGTTCGGTCACAGCATTTATTGGTCCGTCCGGCTGTGGAAAATCGACGTTCCTGCGCACCCTCAACCGGATGCACGAGGTGATTCCGGGCGCGCGGGTCGAGGGCGAGGTGCTGCTGGACGGCGAAAACTTGTATGGGCCCGGCGTCGATCCTGTCGTTGTGCGGAGCCAGATCGGAATGGTTTTCCAGCGCCCCAATCCCTTCCCTACTATGTCGATCCGCGACAATGTCCTCGCAGGGGTCAAGCTCAACAACAAACGGATCAGCAAATCGGACGCGGACGCATTGGTGGAAAAGTCCCTGCGCGGGGCGAACCTGTGGAACGAGGTGAAAGACCGCCTAGGACGGCCCGGATCAAGTCTTTCCGGCGGCCAGCAGCAGAGGCTGTGCATCGCCCGCGCCACTGCTGTTTCACCGCAGGTGATCCTCATGGACGAACCGTGCTCGGCCCTGGACCCGATCTCGACGCTTGCCATTGAGGACCTGATCAACGAACTCAAGAGCGAATACACGGTCGTGATCGTCACCCACAATATGCAGCAGGCGGCGCGTGTGTCCGACCGTACGGCGTTCTTCAACATCGCCGGCACGGGGATGCCCGGGAAGCTCATTGAATACGGGGACACCGCAACGATCTTCAGCAAGCCGACCCAGAAGTCCACGGAAGACTACGTCTCGGGGCGGTTCGGCTGAGTAACCGTGCGGTCCTGCGGCTCCGCCGCTAACGCGGCGTTAGAGCAGCGGGCTGAGAGCCAGGAAGAAAATTCCGCCAGCCAGCGCTGTGATGATTGCCGTTGCCAGCCAGGTGCCAAGGACTTTCAGCAGAACAGTTGCCCGCACTGAGGAGAATCGCTGGTTCGATCCGGCCCCGACAATGGCTGAGGTCATGGTGTGCGTGCTGGAAAGCGGCATGTCCAACCAGATGGCCCCTACGAAGAGCATCGTCGCGCTCACGGACTGGGCGGTCATACCGCGCAAGGGGTCGATGCGTACGAGCCGGTGCGCCAGCGTATAGGCGATCCGCCAACCGCCGAAGAGCGAGCCTGCGGCCAACAGGACCGCGGCGAAGACCTGGACCCACACGGGGATGGACGATCCCGATGCCATTCCGGCTCCGACCAGCGCCAAAACGACGACGGCCATGGTGCGCTGGCCGTCCTGCAACCCGTGCCCGAGTGCAAAGGTTCCCGTGAGGACAGCCTGCGCCATCCGGTTGCCCGCATTGACCTTCCGGGGCGCCTGGTATCGCAGAATCCAGGTCGCGGGGAAGACTGCCAAGTAGGCCACTGCATAGGCTGCCAGGGGGGACAGTAGAAGCGGCAGACCGATCTGCATCAGGAATACCCCGCCTGTTTCTGAGCGGGTTGAGCCGCCGAGGAGTTGCGCGGCGCTGATTGCGCCGATCAGGCCGCCGAGCAGCGCATGGGTGGAGGATGACGGCATCCCCCGATACCAGGTGACCAGGCCCCAGAGCCCGGCAGCGAGCAATCCGGCGGCGAGAATGCCCAACCCTTGCGTTCCGCGCGGGAGGTCCACCCCGACTTCGGTGAAAAACAGGGCCAGGGAGGTCCCCATCAGCGCGCCAAGGAGATTGAAGAATGCGACCAGTATGACGGCGACGGTGGGGGTCAGGGCTCTTGTCCGTACCGCGGTGGATACGGAGTTGGAGACGTCATGAAAGCCGTTCAGGAAGGCAAATACTCCGGCAAGCGCTACGACAGCCCAGAGGAGGAGCAGTTCCACCTAGGATTCCTTGACGAGGATGCTGCCCACATGGGTGGCGACCTTGCGCAGATCCTTGGTCACGTCGACCAGTTGGTTGGCTACGTCCCGGTGGCGAGCGTAGCTCAGCGGCTTGTGGTCTTTGAGCAGCTCGCTACACCAGATCCGGTGGGTCCGTTCGGCGCGCTTGGAAAGGCGGAGAATATCGATCCAATAGTCTTCCAGATCATCCAAGGCGTTCAACTGCTGCATTGCAGCAGCCGTCAGCTCGGACTGGCGGTTTATGACTTCCAGTTGCTCGGCGGCCCTCTTGCTGAGTTTGGTGAGCTGGTAGAGCGAAATCAGCTCTGCTGCGCCATCCAGTTTTTCGATCGCTTCATTGAGGAACCGAGAGAGGACATAGAGGTCCTCGCGTGGGAGCGGGTTGACGAAGGACGTCCGCATCGATGTGAGTAATGCGAAGTGCAGATCGGTCGATGCCCCTTCATGCTGGTGTAATTCTTCGGCTAGGGCTTCGTATTCGTCTGTCGAGGCACCGAGCAGGGCCGACATGGTGCCCACTCCGCGGGTGAGCTGCTGCGCCATCTGGGCCAGCAGCACGAGTCCCGCGTTTTCCTGCGGGAAGAGGCGTAGCTTCACGAATCCATCCTGGCTGGGAAATGGGCGAATAGCGCATAAAAATGGTGCCGGACCGGGAGCGCCTCTCGGCGGGAGGCCGCTCGAAGCGGCTCAATGTTGAAGCCCGGGGGTTCCACGGTCCGACACCACTTTCAGTGTTCTCCTCCCTGGCTCCGGTGTCAACATCAGCGCCGGATGGGCTCCGGACGCATCAGTCGAGATCTCCCCGACGCCACGCCACCGCGGCGTGCTCGAGGTCTTCGGCGGTTTTGATGAGCTGGTGTGAATTCCGGGTGAGCTTGGCTGCATGCACACTATCGCTTTGTTCGGCGTCGTCGGCGTGGTTAGTCTGGCCGAGCGCAACTACCCGGCAGAACGCGGCGAACCGCTCCAGCGCGATATCAAACTCTCCGTCAAACGCACCGGAAAGAATCGTATCCGCCATGGCGGACATCTCGGTGGCTCCCGGCGGCTCGGCAACACCGGCAACGACATGGGAGACTTCGGCGACTTCCTTGCCCGCTTTGAAATAGGCGGCTATCCGTTCGGGATTCTGTTGGGTCGCGGCCCGCAGGGCGTAGAGCCGCCAGAGGGCGCCGGGCAGTGACCGGGCGGGGCTCTCAGCCCACATTTCAGCGATTGCGTCGAGGCCTTGCTGGTCGGCGAGTTCGACCAGGCGGCGGGTAATCTCCGGGTCGTCGGCGCCGCGACCGTGGTGGACCAGGGCGTGGGCGGACATGTGCGCGGCTTCTGAGACCCGCGAGGGGTCCACTCCGCCAGCGAAGATTTCAAAATCTATGGGCGCAAACGGCTTCGGTTTGTGTGGCCGTGGACTGTTGTTTCTATAGTCTCCGCTCATGTGTCGAGGATACTCCTGCCCTTCCCCAACCGGCCACCGCCTCCCCTGCCAACCGCAGGATAGGCCCCGGTTCTCCACCAGCAGGTCCGGTGCGATAAAGTTATCTGGTCATCCGGTTCCCCATGGGAGCGATGACCAGTGGGGCCCTTAGCTCAGTTGGCTAGAGCAACGGACTTTTAATCCGTGGGTCGTGGGTTCGAGCCCCACAGGGCCCACCAATTTCTTTACTTCGACTGCCCGGAGGGATCGGTGGCGGTCTGCTGTCCTTAGCCTGATCCGGAGCGCAGGTGGGCCAGTACTAGGCCAATTGGGACGTTGGCTGCCAACAGCAGATAGACCGCACGGATTAGCAGTGCGCTGCGCCCCATGCGAACGCCGCAGGGCGCCGATGAGCGCGGACAGGAGCAGCAGTCCGCCGAGCGCGATCAAAAAGACTCCTGTGACAGTTCCGGCGAGTTCCGCCGACGTCCTTGCGCCGGCATCATCGTCCACTGCTGCTTCAGCCCGCGGCGGGCCGTCGTCGGCCGCGCGCATATCGAATGCCGCTCTGACTCGGTCGCACAAGATCAGCAGAAGGTGTACCGGGGTCACGGCTTCAACCGCGTGTGGAATGTGTGCGTCGAGGTGGATGATCGCCCCGGCGGGAAGGTCAACCTGTTGTTCTCCGGCCAAAAAAGCCGAACGGCCGCTAAGTACCTGTACAACTATTGGCGCTGCGGCGGTGTGCTCCTTCATTACCTGTCCAGCATCCAGACAGATACGCACCATACTGGCCCCCGTGCCTTTGAAGATGCGGTGGGATCTCAGTGATCCTGGCTCGATGGGGAGCGCGTTGAGCAGGGATTCCACATTGGGGGTCACCAGGGTGAGGGTGCCGTCAGTCATGGCTTATTCTCGACGTGCTTGGCTAGGATTTAAAAGTATTTTGATCCGGTTTATTTGAATACACTGATTGGATGATTCGTGACCTTCGCGACCGCGCCGACATTCGTGAGCTAGTTGAAGCGTTCTATCGGCGGGCTTTCGCCGATCCGCTGATCGGGCCGATCTTCACTGATGTCGCAAGTATGGACCTCGATCACCACCTGCCAATCATGTGCGATTTCTGGGAAACAGTGCTCTTTCGTGCCGGGCTCTACCGGCGCAACGCGCTTCAGCTGCATCTCGCCCTGAACGCTACGTATCCGTTGCAGCAGGAGCATTTCGATCGATGGCTGGAACTGTGGGCGGACAATGTGGATGAGCGCTTTGCCGGGCAGAAGGCTGAGTTGGCCAAAGTCCAGGCCGTGCGGATAGCCGGGTCGATGCAGCGGCGTCTCCAGGGCCGTTCGGGCAGCGACTTCGAGACNNNNGTCTCGTCCGGCGCAATACGGAGGGCCGAAAGCGCCGAGGACGCCCCCGCCTGTTGTACGAAGCCGTCCGGGATGTGGCGCGCGAGGAAACGTCGCAGCAGCAGCTTATAGGGGTACTTGCTGGCGCGCTGGCCCAGCGCCACGACGAGAGTGGCCGGAACGACGCGATTGACGCTGGGCGCACGTGGGGGCGCGCGTTCCTGCGCGGACGAACCGGCAATGACGATGGCCAGGACAGACTTGTCGACGTGCTGGACCAGCTCGGTTTCAAACCGGAGTCCGATGGCGAGACCATTACGTTGCGGGGTTGCCCGTTCCGGAGTGCAGCGCGGGAGTTCCCGCACGTCGTTTGCTCGGTTCACGACGGACTGATTCGTGAGGTACTCGGTGAAAAGCGTTCGCTGACCGGAGTACGACTGCTTCCGTTCGTTCAGCCCGACGTATGTGTGATTGAGCTCAACCGAGGAAGTGTTCCAGCCGCAGGATCTCCTGGGGGTTCACTGGGGATTCCCTGAGATTGCAGGTATGTCCAGCGGGTTTGCGCTAGCTTTTTGAAAGGCAATTGTTATCTGGCTCCCCGTTTCGGTCCGGGTGTGGCCGGTAGGGTTGGAAGGTCGGGTTGACGCTTTCGAGAGGAAACAATGCGTTTGGCTGTAGCGCGCCTATGGGCTGGCACCACTGCCGCCTTTGTCGTGCTCGCAGCGTTGCTTTTCCCATCGTTTTCCGCTGTGCCCGCGCAGGCGCTCCACAATCCGCACGAAATAGGCACGCTCACACCAGGCGACGATTTCGCGGATAATTCTGCCTTGTCTGCTGAGACGACTGTTCGGTTCGCTACTTTCGACGCTGGACTGAGCCGACCATCAGCCGGAGATCTGGTGGAAGATCTCGCTACCCGGGATGACCCGCAGGCTAGGGCTGTTGCCGAGATTATTCAGCTCAATGCCCCGGATGTCCTCGTGCTCAATGACATCGATTATGATTCCGCGGGCGCGGCCGTCGCGCTCTTCAAGACCAACTACCTTGAGGTGGCGGAGAACGGAGCCGATGAAGCGAGGTACCCGTACACGTACGTAGCCGCCGTGAATACGGGTGTGCCCAGCGGCTTGGACCTGAATAATGACGGCCGCACGGGCGGCAGGGGCGATGCGTTTGGCCCAGGCGCGTTCGAGGGGCAGCATGGAATGGCCGTTCTGTCCAAGTACCCCATCGAGACAGACAAGATACGTTCTTTCCAGAACTTCCTCTGGAAAGACATGCCCAACGCGCAGCTTCCCGACGACCCGGCCTCGGGGCGCGCCAGCGGGTGGTACTCCTGGATGGAACTCCAGAAGGTCCGGCTCTCCAGCGTGTCTCATTGGGATGTTCCTATTTCCGTGGGGGAGTCAACCATCCACGCGCTTGTCAGCAACCCCTCCCCGCCGCCGCGCAACGGGTTGCCGGGGCGCTACGGCGGACGAAACAGTGACGAGATCCGCTTATGGTCCGACTATGTCTCCGGCGGCGCCAAGGCAGCTTACCTTTACGACGACGACGGCGGCACCGGCGGTCTGCCTCGCGGCGCGCGCTTCGTGGTGTTGGGCGACCAGAATAGCGATCCCGAGGATGGTGGCGCCTCCGCTGGAGCGGTCAACCAGTTGCTCGAGCACCCCTTGATTACGGATCCGGAACCGATCTCGGATGGGGCGAAGGAAGCAGCGGCGCTGCAAGGCGGGGTCAACGACTTTCACCGGGGCGATGCGCAGTTCGACACTGTGGACCGGGAGGATAAAGCTGCTGGAAATACGAGGTCAGACTATGTCCTACCGGCGCGCAGTCTAGGCGTGTCAGGTAAGGGTGTGTTCTGGCCTAGAGTCAGCACCCCGGGCGCCGAACTGACTGGGATCTTTCCATTCCCCGGTAGTGCTCACCGGCTCGTCTATGTCGATGTGATCCGTCCGTAACCGCCAGAAGGTCGTCGAATTGGAAGGTCGCTATGACCGTCACGGCTAAGGAGTTCCAGCTGTGGCGTGGGCGGGTTGCCGCCCAGCATACGGTTGCCGAGCTGTGTAGAACAGTCGGGCTGAAGCGATCGACGCTTGCACAGCAGTTAGTGCGCGGAAGGATCCCGCTGAGCACGGTCATCGGCGTGGCCCGGGCGTACGGCCTGAACCCGCTTGCATCCCTTGCAGAGTTCGAGGGATATCACGATGTGGAGTCCGGGACGCGTCCGCCAACGGATGCGGAACTCGTGAGCCAGGTTTGCCATGTCGATATTTTGCGGTTGCTGGTAGTGCGGAGCCAGCGGCTTCAGCGTGTTGGCGCAGACTTGGGCGTCAATCTGAGCCCGTTCCCGCACGGGACGTCCGTGCGGTCCTGGATCGAGGCGATTGATCCAGGGGATCTCCGCCAGCAACTCTCGGCGCGAACTGGAATAGCCCGCCAAAATCTTTCCGCACAACTCACGGCAGGCAAATTAGCGCCAGCAATCCTCGTCGAAGCTGCCAGGATCGCCGATGTGTCGCTAACCAACGGGCTCGTGGTAGGCGGCTATATCAGCGCGGATGAGGCGGCGTGGCCGGAGGATGCGCGGGAGCGGGCTCTAGCAAGGATGTCTGACGCGGATCTTGCCTGGCTTGGAAGGGACAGGTTGGACAACCTGGGTAAACAGATTCGCAAAAGCGAGTTGGACGAGCGCACGGACAAACTCATGTGGGAAAATCTGGGATGAGTCCCTGGATCGCACAGTGGGTGGCGCTAGTATTTTGCGTGGGCGGTGTCGCCGTGCGCATCCGGGACCTCAGAAGCGGCCGGGGCCGGACAATCTTCGTAGCGCTGGTGTTGTTGGCTGCGGCCGTGGCGCTGTCCATTCCCGGAATCTACCTTTCCGTGGATTCGCTATTAGGCGGTATCAACGTTGCACACCTCGTTGCCCGGTACTTCCTGTATGTGGTGGTTTTTCTGCTCGGGCGCCAGATGGCGGCGGCGTTCGGATCATCGCGTGCACAGTTCCTCGTGGCGGGGCCGCCAGGCCTACTTGTCGCAGGGCTGTGCGCAGCAACAACGTTCTCACTGTTCGCCGCCAACAGCATGCCTACAAGTTCCCCTGGCCTGGTTGCTTATACAGACCAGCCGTTAGTGCGTACATATCTGCAGAGCGCGAGGCTGTATCCGATGTACATTGCGGCGACCGTCGTCGGGCCAGCCGCTGCTGCCTGCCTGGCCCGCGGGCACCGGACTATCCACCGGTTTGCTTCTGGATTGGTTGCCGCAGGGATGGCGTTGGTGGTGGTCCACGGATCGCTGCGGCTGCTGGGCGCTATTGAAGCCGGGCCTGTGGCTGCGGCTCTGGCCTTCGGGGGGATATCCCTTGTAGTCTCCGGGATAACCTTCGTCTGGATAAGCCGCTCCCGGTACGAAAGTCGGGGGCGTCTCAGCGCGTTGCGTGAACTCTTCGGAGCTAACCGAACATTCCAGAATTCACGGCAGCGCCAGTCGGACACCGCACGCGAACGGTAACCGAATCGTTGCCTGAATGGATTCACGTTTCCATGCGGTTATGCAAAAATAATGAATATGTAACTGCCGCTCATCGTGGGGGGTTAGCGGATTGTTGCGAAGTAAAGAAACGCTAGGTGCGTCCAGGAGAACGGGTGGACGTGCCTAGCGTTTCTTGTTGGGCGGCGCTGAACCTGCAGTAGATACTCCCGGGGTCAGATACCTCCGTCCCGGGTCTCGTTGCGAGTGATGGTCTCGCCAGTGTGTGGGTCCTGCACCGAACGGGATTCGGAGACACGGCGTTGGCTGCGGGGTGCGTTCATTAGGAGGGAAACGATAAGTCCCAAGACTCCGACGGCCATCAGGATATAGCCCACCAAGGTGAGGTCGATGAAACTAACAACATCGGCAACGGCGAAAGCGAGAATTGCGCCGATCGCGATCAGGACAATAGAGGATCCGATTCTCATAGCGATTACTCCTTATAGCTGGGAACTCCTAGGTAGCCACTGTGAAGCTAAGCATACTTGCTGGAAGAGAAGCGCGCCTGCATTCGCCGTGGCAGTATGCGTGCACGCCACTATTCTGCATCGCCGGAGGGCGGTTCGAATACGCAATAAGATCACTGGACTATAGGGAGTGAAGTGGTGTTACGATTGAACCGTAAGCAGGCTGATGAAGTAGGGTGTCTAAAGTCGCACTCCGGTGCGCTGCTTTAGCGGTTAGGGCGTTTCCCGGGATGAAAAACTTTCGGGAGACGCGGAAATATCACTCAAAGGAGCACCTCATGAATTTCCTAGCATTTCTTCTTCTTGGACTTATCGCTGGAGCCATCGCGAAAATGATTCTGCCGGGAAGGCAGAGCGGCGGATGGCTCATCACCCTCGTTCTGGGAGTTGTCGGCGCACTGCTCGGGGGCTTCCTAGGAAGCGTCATCTTCGGGGCAAGCGTGGATGGGTTCTTTGACCTCACCTCATGGTTGCTGGCCATCGGTGGTTCGATCATCGTGCTGCTGGTCTATGGTGCGCTGACCGGCCGTCGCTCGCGCGTCTAGCCGAACCGCGCGCGGCAAGCGTTGCTGGAGCGTTTTTGCTGACCGAACAACAAATATCCAGATGCAGGGCTGTTAAGCAATGCTGAC
>DGBL01000036.1 GCA_002384315.1 Micrococcaceae bacterium UBA4005
TAGCTCAGCTGGTTAGAGCGCACGACTCATAATCGTGAGGTCGCGGGATCGAGTCCCGCCACCGCTACAGTGTCAACAGGCCAGTGGATTCTATCCACTGGCCTGTTTCGTATGCTCCTACGCCAGCCGCACGGCGGAGAACACCGTGTCGTGCACAGCCACACTCGCGCCGTCGGGCGCGGCGGTCAGGCGCTTACGGGCTTCGCTGACGCGCACCGTCCACTGATCCGGTTCAAGGGCGGCTGCGACGTCGTCGGCCGTGTAAAAGAGTTCGGGACGTTGCGGGCGCGGTACTGCCGTCGTGAGGTCAGAGGGGTGGTGCGCGACGACCAGGAGCGTCCCGCCGACCCCGACGGCACTGGCAGCTCGAGCGAAGAGCACGGTCCGTTCAGGTTCGGGCAGGTGCATGAACTGCAGCGACACCAATGAGAAGGTGCGCGCGGGGGGCTCCCAGCTGCGCAGGTCCGCGCAGACCCACTGGACACGCCCTTGCATCGGATCCTCAGCTGCAGCCGCATGCGTCGCGGCGCGTTCGATCGCGACGGCGGATATATCGACACCGGTCACCTGCCACCCGCGGCTGGCCAGCCACAGGCTGTCCGCACCCTCCCCGCACCCCACATCCAAGGCGTATCCCGGTTCCAGCGTGCCCGCTTCCGCCACCAGTTGCGGGTTCGGCTCACCACTCCAGATCCGATGCTGCTGCCGGTAACGCCGGTCCCAGAACTCGCGGTCCTGGTTGTTGTCCGCTGTCTCCATGGTCCAAGAATCTCATGCCGCCACGAGTGCGGAAAGCAGCCAATGATCAGCTTCCTTATAGGATGGACCGGGAGATCAGCGTGTAGACCGTTCAACCATGCAGATATAGGGAGATGGATACGACCATGACCGACCATGACCCTGAGCGGGATCGCACCGGTGAGTCCGAGGAATACCAGACCCGGGCGCAGCGTCGCCGCGCATCCCAGTCTTCCCCGCCAGCGCCGCCGGTCTCCACAGCCCCGCCAATCTCCACAGTGCCCCGGTTCGCTGATCGTGTCGGGCCCGGTCCGGACGCGCCTGCCGCCCCAGTGCGCCCAGCGCGGGACTTCGACAGTTTCCTTCTGAATGGTTCCCCGGGTCCGCACCCCGACGACGACGACGCCACGGTGCGTCGTTCTGCCATGCCGCCTGCTGCGCTTCAGGCGCCGCTGCCGCCCGGCCCGGCGCCAGCGCCGGCGTCAACGGCCGCATCGCCAGCGCCTGCGCGACCGGCTAAACCGATGACCGAATCGTTCCCGGTTGCCTCGCCGCCAGCTGGCCGCGGAGCCCGGAATCGGGACGCCGTCGAGCAGACCGAACCAGGCCCGGCCCGGCGGTCATTCCTAGCCACCGATTCCGCGCCGATCCCCGCAGCGACCGGGTTCCGCGGCGTCCTGACCAAAATGGGCATCCGCATCCAACCCTCCCAGGCGGAGCAGCAGATCCGCGCCCACACGCGCGCTGTGAGCCAGCACTGGCCGGGCCCGCGCACCATCTCCGTGGTCAACGGCAAGGGCGGGGCCAACAAGACTCCCAGTACCGTGATGCTCGCGGCCATCTTCGCCCGCAACGGCGGTGGCCCCGTACTGGCCTGGGATAACAACGAGACCCGGGGCACGCTCGGGTGGCGCACCGAGCAGGGGCCACACTCCTCGACCGTAATGGATCTGCTACCGCGCACCAACGAACTGCTGGCGCCCTCCGCGCAATCGGCGTTGCTGGCGCGCTATGTCCACCACCAGCCGGAGGACAAGTACGACGTCCTGCGCTCGAAGCCTGATGTGCTGGCCTCGGAGCAGAAAGTCACCTCCGACGACTTCGATGCGCTGCACGAGGTCGCCTCCAAATATTTTCGGCTCAACATCGTGGATTCGGGCAACGACGAAACAGCCGAGCGGTGGTTGCGGATGATCCACCACACCGACCAGCTGGTTATCGCCACCACCACCCTGGAGGAGCATGCCGAAGCCGGCGCCCTGCTGCTCGAAGCACTGCAGGCCCGTGGCGGGCGGTATGCCGAGTTGTCCACGAACGCGGTGGTGATCGTAAGCCAGTCGGACAAGAACGGCACCCGGGACCAAGCCCGCGCGATAGCGCACGGCTTTGAGCCGTTGGCCCGCAGCGCTGTGACCATCCCGTTCGACGAGGCGCTACTGAAGGGCAGGATCCGGTACGGGTCCCTGCGTCCGGCCACCCAACGTGCATGGCTGGCGGCCACCGCCGCCGTCGCCGAAGGCCTCTGAGCAGGGGCTGGGCGACTGGCCTGCGGCGGTAGGCTGGAACAATGCTCAATACGCCGTGGGAAACCGGATCACCGCTCTACCGGAAGCTGCTCGTCTCGGCTCTGGCCACCACCGGGCTGGGCATCCTGCTGGCGCTGGTTGCGGCCGTGACCGGCGCCGATGCGCTCTTCTCCCTGGCGCTGCCAGTGATCGCCGTTGGCCTGGTAACCCACGTTGCCGGGGTCCTGATCCGGCTCCGGGACACCCGGCGTCGTCATTCCGGGAACCGTTAGGCTGAAAACAGACCATCACTACCCGGAGGAACCATCGATGACCATCAATCCCGATCTGCAGGGACGCAGCTACCCTGCTGGCGCTGCCTACTCTGTGGGACGTGAGGAGATCCGCAACTTTGCCCGCGCAGTGAAAGCGACCAATCCGGCTCACTATGACGTCGAGGCTGCCCGTGCGCTCGGCCACCGCGATCTCGTGGCGCCCCCGACTTTCGCCGTCGTCATCGCCCAGCGAGCGGACGCGCAGCTGATCGAAGACCCGGGAGCAGGCATCGACTTCAGCCGGGTAGTCCACGCTGACCAGCGCTTCATCCACCACCGTCCGATCACCGCCGGTGACGAGCTGGTCGCCGAACTCCACGTCGATGCCGTCCGCAGCATGGGCGGCGGGGCCATGATCACCACCCGCGCCGAAATCGCCACCACCAACGGTGAAAAGACAGCCACCAGCACCTCTTCCCTGCTGGTACGCGGAGAAGGGCAGTGACTATGTCCAGAACACTGAGCGAGCTGGAGGTCGGGCAGGAAATCGGGGCTGCGACCCTCGCGATCACTCGAACGGACCTGGTCAGATACGCGGGCGCGTCGGGAGATTTCAACCCTATCCACTGGAACCAGGACTTCGCCCAGTCCGTGGGCTTGCCCGGAGTGATCGCCCACGGCATGTTCACCATGGGCGCTGTGATCCAGCTCGTCAGCGACTGGGCAGGTGACCCGGCCGCCGTCGTGGACTACCAGGCGCGGTTCACCAAGCCGGTGATCGTCGCGGACACCACGTCGGCCCCAACAGAACCAGGCGCCGTCGTCGAGGTCAGAGGTGTTGTCGGGGCGGTGGATGAGCAGGCCCGTACCGCCCGCATCGACCTGACGGTCACCTTCGACGGGCAGAAAGTCCTGGTCAAGGCGCAGGCCGTGGTGCGCCTGCCGTGAGGCCCACGGGAGGCAGCCAGCTACTGGCCCCCCTCACGACGGTGGGCGTCGGAGGACCGGCGCGCACCCTTCTCACCGCTGGCACGGAACGGGAAATCATTGACGCCGTCCGTACCGCGGACGATTCCGGCGACCGGCTGCTAATCCTCGGCGGCGGCTCCAACCTGGTCCTTCCCGACCAGGGCTTTGCTGGAACCGTGGTGCGGATCGCCACCACAGGTATCACCCGCAAGGATGAGGATGCCACCTGCGGGGGAGTGATGGTGCGCGCCGAGGCAGGCCACCCCTGGGACGAGCTGGTGCGCTACACCGTGCTACATGCGTTATCGGGCCTCGAAGCGCTCTCCGGGATACCCGGCTCCACCGGTGCGACGCCGGTCCAGAACGTCGGAGCGTACGGGGCGGAAGTTTCCCAGACCATCGCAACGGTTCGCACTTGGGACCGGCAGCTGGGGGCCGTGAAAAGTTTTTCCAACTCCGAACTGCAGTTCGGCTACCGGGATTCCCTGCTGAAACGGACCACCGTCAATGGTTCACCACGCTACGTGGTGCTCTCCGTGGAGTTCCAGCTGCCGCTCGGGCGCACCAGCAGTCCCGTGCGCTACGCTGAACTTGCCCGCGTACTTGGGGTGCGGGTCGGACAGCGAGCCTACTCCAACGCCGTCCGGCGTGAAGTGCTCGCCCTACGTGCGGCCAAAGGGATGGTGCTCGATCCCTCCGACCGTGATACCTGGAGCACCGGATCATTCTTTACCAACCCGGTCGTGGACGCCGACGTTGCTGCCCGGCTCCCCGCGGACGCCCCGCGCTATCCGGCCTCGGAGAACGGAGCGGTCAAGCTCAGCGCCGCCTGGCTGATCGAGCAGGCGGGATTCAGAAAGGGATTCGGCTTGGCCGACGACGCCGGTTTCGCCGCGGCGGGCGGGCGGGCCGCGCTGTCCAGCAAGCACACCCTGGCACTAACCAACCGGGGCGGAGCGACCGCCGAGGATCTGCTCGCCGTGGCGCGCCTAGTCGCTGATGGGGTCGAGGAAACCTTCGGCATCCGCTTACAGCCGGAGCCGATCATCATCGACGCGACGCTGTAGTACGCCTCGCGGTAGCCCGCCTCACGCTATTGCAGCCGAGTCGCCAACGCCCAAGCAGGGCGTCCCTGGGCTAGAGGTTTCCCGTCGCAATCAGCAGCATGCGGCGCAACGGTTCGGCTGCACCCCAGAGGAGCTGATCTCCGACCGTGAAGGCGCTGATGTATTCCGGGCCCATTTCCAGCTTGCGGATCCGTCCGACTGGAATGTTCAGGCTGCCGGTAGCGGCGACCGGGGTCAACTGCGCGACTGTGGCCTCCTTGGTGTTCGGCACCACCGTGGCCCACTGATTATCGGCGTCGATCAGCCGTTCAATCTCGGAAACGGGCAGGTCTTCGCGTAGCTTGAGCGTCAGTGCCTGCGAGTGTGAGCGCATGGCGCCCACCCGCACGCACAGACCGTCAAAGGCGATCCGTGCTCCGTCCAGGTCTGTACCGAGGATCTTGTTCGTCTCCGCGCCAGCCTTCCACTCCTCGCGGGACTGCCCGTTGCCGAGGTCCGCATCGATCCACGGTATGACCGAGCCCGCCAATGGCACCCCGAACTGGGAGACGTCCAATTGCGGATCCCGCTGCTGGGCCAGGATTGCCCGGTCGATGTCCAGGATTGCCGACGCCGGATCCTCAAGGTTGACGGCGACGCTGTTGTGCAGGGCGCCGAACTGCAAGAGCAATTCGCGCATATGCCTGGCACCGCCGCCGGAGGCCGCCTGGTAGGTCATGGATGTACCCCACTCGACGAGGGAGTTCTTGAAGAGACCGCCCAGTCCCATGAGCATGCAGGAGACAGTGCAGTTTCCGCCGATGAAGTCCGTAACCCCGCGGGCCAGCCCCGCATCGATCACGCTCCGGTTCACTGGGTCCAGGGCAATGATGGACGTGGGTTCCATGCGCAGCGTTGATGCGGCGTCGATCCACAGGCCCTGCCAGCCGGCGTCCCGCAGTTTGGGGTAGACCTCCGCGGTATAGTCGCCGCCCTGCGCGGTGAGAATGATGGAGAGCTTCGCGAGGGTTTCGACGGCGTAGGCGTCCTGGAGCGTGCCTGCGCCCGCGGCGAACGACGGCGGCGGTCCGCCGACGTTCGAGGTGGAAAAAAAGACGGGGTTGATCAGGGCGAAATCGCCTTCCGCACGCATACGCTGCATGAGGACCGACCCGACCATTCCACGCCATCCGACGATGCCGACCGTGGGCAGGGGAGAAAGCGGTGCTTCAGAAGACATGGTCCAAGTCTAGGCGACGGCCCGCCTCCGCGCTGNNGGCCCGGGTCCACAAGGCCATACGATAACGCAGCCCCGTCGATTCGCTGGTGCTCCAGCCTTGCGTGGGGTTTACGGTACGCATAGCCCAGTCGTGTCCCAGCAGCGGTGCGAACGTGTCGCCGTCGGCGTCCGATTCGATGACCGTGACAAGCGCGGCGTTCGCGTACTCCATCGCGGCCTCATACAACCTCCCGCCCCCAATGACCCACACTTCCTCCGCGCCTGGACACTGCCGGGCATGCGCCAGCGCGTCCATTACCGAGCCGACGACGACGGCGCCTTCGATCGGTCCGGAGCTGCTGACCACGATGTTTGTGCGCCCGGGCAGAGGCCGGTACCTCGCCGGGAACGATTCCCAGGTCCGCCGCCCCATGACGACGGGGTGGCCGTTGGTGGCATTGCGGAAGTGCGCGAGGTCCTCCGGCAGGTGCCAGGGCATTCCGCCGTCCTTGCCGATGACGCCATTGACCGTCTCCGCCCAGATCACCCCGACCACCGGCACGCCTCCAAGCGCGTCACTGGCGCGGAGGCTGCCCGGTTCGAGGAGGTCGCTCATACGGCGATCGGAGCCTTGATGGTGGGGTGGTGCTGGTAGTCGCGCACCTCGAAGTCCTCAAGCCGATAATCGAAGATCGAATCCGGGCGGCGGGTCAGGTGCAGTGTCGGGTACGGGTACGGCGCTCGGGATAGCTGCTCGTGTACCTGCTCCACATGGTTGTCATAGATGTGCACATCCCCGCCCGTCCACACGAACTCTCCTGGGGTGAGACCGGTCTGTTGGGCCACCATCAGCGTGAGCAGCGCATAGGAGGCGATGTTGAACGGGACACCCAGAAACGTGTCGGCTGAACGCTGGTAGAGCTGGCAGGACAGCTTGCCCGGCCCTCCTGACGTCGAGGGCTCCACATAAAACTGGAAGAACGCATGGCAGGGAGGCAGCGCCATGTTCGCCAATTCGGACACATTCCAGGCCGAGACGATGTGTCGGCGCGAGTCCGGGTTGGTACGCAGTCCCTCGACCACTTGTGCGATCTGGTCGATGTGGCCCCCGTCCGGGGTGGGCCAGGAGCGCCACTGGACGCCGTAGAC
>DGBL01000214.1 GCA_002384315.1 Micrococcaceae bacterium UBA4005
GATCCAGTTGACGACGATGCGTCCTTTGGACCGTGGGACCACGCGGGGCGCGGCGATCGTGCCGGTTTCCTCGACGGTGTACTCATAGGTGGACATCAGCCGCTGCTCCTAGCTGGGTCAAGATCAGGGTCGGTTTCCGGATAGGCGTCCCGGTCGTACTCATCGCCCAACTGGCCATCCTGCAGGGTTCCCATCACCTGGTCGAACTCCTCTTGGGAGACGACCTTGACCTGGAAAAGCATCGCGGAATGGTACTGGCCGCACAGTTCGGCGCACTTACCCTCGAAAGTGCCTTCCTTGGTGGGCGTGAGGTTAATGTAGTTCGTGCGCCCCGGGTAGAGGTCCCGCTTCTGCAGGAATGCCGGCACCCAGAAGGAGTGCTGGACGTCCCGAGCGTTCAACTGCAACTCAACGCTCTTATTGACCGGCAGGTACAGGGTGGGCAGGGTCTCCGGGATCCCTT
Organism: Micrococcaceae bacterium UBA4005; assembly: GCA_002384315.1. Classification (GTDB taxonomy): domain Bacteria; phylum Actinomycetota; class Actinomycetes; order Actinomycetales; family Micrococcaceae; genus Arthrobacter_D. The sequence goes on from DGBL01000214.1 coordinate 464, forward strand.
CCTCGCCGGTGAGGACGGGCTGGACTCCGGCGGAGTACTTGTCCTCGTTGACATAGTTGAAGTCCCAGGACCACTGCTTGCCGCGGACATCAACGACGACGTCGGGGTTGTCCACCCGGGTGTCGATAATGCTCTGCTCGCGGTCCGTGAAGTAGAAGAACACCAAGACCATGAACAGCGGAATGGTCAGGTAAAACACTTCCAGCGGCAGGTTGTAGCTCATCTGCCGAGGGAAGCCTGTGTCGTCACGGCGACGGCGGTAGGCGACCATGCTCCAGATGATCAGGCCCCAGGTGATGACTCCCACGATCAACGCGGCAATCCAGGAATTCACCCACAGATCCATGATCATTCCGGTGTGGTTGGTGGTGTCCCGGTCAGAGGGCAACCATCCTTTTTGGGCTTCCGTTGAACAACCTGACAACAACAACGCGCCAGCCAGCGAAATGCTGGAGATCTTTATGATCCTGGCGCGTTTGCTGCCGGTTCGGTCCTGCGAACTCACAGACGGACCTTCCTTTTCTCACGTGCGGGGCCGCCCTGCCAACTCTGGCACGGGTGCACATCCAGTTTTACTACTTACTGTAGAGCTTACCTGCAGGTGTGGCCATTAGGTGACAAGGCCACGGGCTCCGGGGCACACCCCAAAGGGGCTGTTCGCGCGAGAACAGCGAACAGTCCGCAGGCACCGTGCACAATCCGCCAGCGGTTGACTTTAGTGGAAAGAATCCCCACACGCGCAGGATCCGCCAGCATTGGGGTTGTCAATCGTAAAGCCCTGTTTGGAGATCGTGTCCTCGAAGTCGATCGAGGCACCGGCCAGATAAGGCACGCTCATCTTGTCGACGATTACTTCCACTCCATCAAAATTACGCAGCGCGTCGCCGTCGAGCACCCGCTCGTCAAAATAGAGCTGGTAGATCAAACCCGAGCAACCGCCTGGCTGGACGGCGACCCGCAGGCGCAGGTCGGTGCGGCCTTCCTGTTCGAGCAGGCTTCGCACCTTGCCCGCCGCGACGTCGGAAAGCTGGACTTCGTGCTCGGACAGGTTGGCACCGTCTGTGGTCTCGACAGTCTCCGGGTCTGTGGTCGGTGTGCTCATGGTGCGTTTCTCCTCGCTCGGGTTCCGTCTCCGGAACGTCCGCTCTCAGTCACGTCCACACGAATGCGGAGTACGTGGCGTTGTGGGCCTCTTCCATGGTACGTCCATGGAAGGCTGGTCTGTGTAGCGTTAACTGCTTTGAGGGACGATTCATTCCGTTGCTGTGCTGCGCCGGTCGGCTAGGCCGCCAGCGTTGATCCGGGCCAGCAGGAGCGCCTCGGCAAGGACAGCACGTTCGAATTCGCCGAGGTGCAGGGACTCGTTGGCGCTATGTGCGCGCGAATCGGGGTCCTCAACCCCGGTAATGAGTATCTGCGCTGTGGGGAACATCTCGACGAGGTCGGCAACAAACGGGATAGAACCGCCCATACCGGCCTCCACCGCTGGTACGCCCCACGCTTCGGAAAGCGAGTCCAGTGCGAGGGCGAATACGTTTTGTCCGGTATCGGCGCTGAATGGTGCGCCCATCTCCCCCGGCGTGAACAGGACCCGCGCGCCAAACAGATCCTGCGCCTGAACATGGTCGCGCAAGGCTTCCATCGCCGCGCTGGGGTTGTCCCCGGGCGCAAGTCTCATACTGATCTTCGCCCGTGCCCGCGGCAGCAATGTGTTCGAGGACAGTGCCACCGAAGGAATGTCCATGCCAATAACCGACAACGCGGGTTGATGCCACAGGCGTGAGGCCACGGAGCCGCTACCCGCCAGCGCGGTACCCGGCAGCAGCGACGTGTCGGCGCGATAGTCGACTTCCGGGTAGTCGATGGTCTCTCGTGCGCTGTTCACCAACCCGGGAATGCACACCCGACCGGAGACATCGTGGAAGCTGGAGATAAGCCGGGCGAGCAACGTCGGCGCGTCCAGCACCGGGCCGCCGAACATCCCTGAATGCACCGCATGCTCCATCACCTGTACTTCGACGGTGGCATCCACCAGCCCCCGCAGACTGGTTGTCAGCGCCGGGACTCCCACCCGCCAATTGCTCGAATCAGCCACGATGATCACATCGCCGTGCAGCAGTTCGCGGTGTGCCTGCAGGAAAGCACCGAATGTGGGCGAACCCGCCTCCTCCTCCCCCTCAATGAACACGGTGATTCCCACGCCGAACTCCGCGCCGAGCGTTTCCGCCACCGCCTGCACCGCGCCGACATGGACCATGATGCCGGCTTTATCATCCGCCGCACCGCGCCCGTACAGACGTCCGTCCCGCACCGTCGGCTCAAACGGGCTGGAGTCCCACAGTGAGCTATCTCCCGGCGGTTGCACGTCGTGGTGCGCATAGAGCACAACAGTAGGGTGGCCGGGTTTCGCCGCCCGGCGCGCCACGACAGCGGGGCCGCCGGAAACGCCGTCGCCGACGCTGGCGCGCAATATCTGGACCTCCGGAAACCCTGCCCCTGCCAGCAGGTTCGCCACAGCTTCCGCGCTGCGTTCAAGTTCTGCCGGATCGAAGGACTCCCAGGCGATGCCTGGGATCCGCACCAATTCCGCGAGTTGGTCAATCAGGTGCGCAGCAGCTCCCCGGACCTGGGCGCGCAGCGCTGCCGACCAGTTGTTTGGGCTGTGGGAGGTGCAGTCATCAGCTTTGGCATCATTCATGGACCCGACCCTACACAGCCCGGGCTCTTGGCTGTGCACTTGCTGAACGCCGGGTGCCCGCAGGAAGGTATCCTGACAAGGTGTTTGGACGAAAAAAAGACGCCGAAAAGGCCCAGAGCCCACTTGCCACTCCCACTGAAGGTCGCGCTGATGCGCCGCGAACCTCTGGTAAGGGTGCCCCCACCCCCAAACGGAGCGTCCAGCAGGCGGCGCGCAGGCGCCCGCTGGTGCCCGATGACCGGAAGGCCGCCCGCGAACAGAGCCGCCAGGCGCAGCGGGAGGAGCGGCTGCGGACCCGTCACGCACTGGAGGTCGACGACGAACGCGGGCTGCCGCTGCGTGATAAAGGACCCCAGCGTCGCTTTATCCGCCAGTATGTGGATGCGCGCTGGAACCTCGGCGAGTTTCTGATGATCGCAGCGATGGTGTTCGTGCTGCTCAGCTTCATCAATAGCTTGGCAGTGCAGTCCTACATCATGATCGCATTCTGGGCGCTTATGGTCGCCGTTATTCTCGATAGCGTCCTTCTGCGCCGCAAGCTCAAGCGGGCGATCGACGCGAAATTTGGAGCTCCCAACAGCGGCGACCTGTGGTACGGAATTACGCGGGCGCTTCAGCTGCGGCGACTGCGGCTGCCCAAGCCACAGGTCAAGCGCGGCCAGTACCCTGCCTGAGCCGGTAGCTTCCGGCCAGCTCTCGGTTGATCCGCCGCGCCCACAGGGGGCCTTCGTACAGGAAAGCGGTGTAGCCCTGCACTAGGGTCGCACCGGCGTCGAGGCGCTGCAGCACGTCCGCCGCTGACTCCACCCCACCCACCGAGATGAGGGCCAGGTCCGGGCCGACTGCTGCGCGCAGGCGTTTCAGGACAGCCAGCGAGCGTTCCTTCAGGGGGGCTCCGCTGAGTCCCCCAACGCCGCAGGCCATCACCTGTGCCGCTGGCGCGGAGAGGTTTTCCCTGGTAATCGTGGTATTCGTCGCCACGATCCCGTCGAGCCCGAGCTCGAGCGCGAGTGCAGCGACGTCGTCGAGATCCTCATCGGTCAGGTCCGGGGCGATCTTCACAAGCAGCGGTACTTTCCGGCCCGCCGCCCGGTCGGCCTCCGCGCGGACGGCTTTAAGCAGCGGGCGCAGCGACTCGATGCTCTGGAGCAGGCGCAAACCGGGCGTGTTAGGCGAACTGACGTTGACCACCAGG
>DGBL01000047.1:0-8663 GCA_002384315.1 Micrococcaceae bacterium UBA4005
ATCAACAACATCCCGATCAAGGTCGCGGTCATCAACAATTCCTCGTTGGGCATGGTACGCCAGTGGCAGACCCTCTTCTACGAAGGTCGTTATTCGAACACCGACCTCAACACCGGCCACAACACGGCGAGGGTTCCTGACTTCGTCAAGCTCGCCGACGCTTATGGGTGTGCCGGCTTGCGCTGCGAACGCGATGAAGACATCGACGCGACCATTCAGCAGGCGCTCGAGATCAACGACCGCCCAGTGGTGGTGGACTTCGTGGTCAGCCGGGACGCCATGGTGTGGCCGATGGTCCCCTCCGGCGTCAGCAACGACCTCATCCAGGTTGCCCGAAACATGACCCCCGAATGGGAGCAGGAAGACTAAATCATGGCCCGACACACGCTTTCCGTTCTGGTGGAGGACGTCCCCGGCGTTCTCACCCGCGTTGCCAGCCTTTTCGCCCGGCGCGCGTTCAACATCAATTCCCTCGCGGTCGGCCCCACCGAGATGCCGGGCATGTCCCGCATCACCGTGGTGGTCGAAGCAGAAGACGACCTGCTGGAGCAGGTCACCAAGCAATTGAACAAGCTCATCAATGTCATCAAGATTGTTGAGTTGATCCCGGACTCTTCCGTGCAGCGAGACCACATCCTGGTCAAGGTACGCGCAGATGCCTCCACGAGACTGCAAGTTACCCAAGCTGCTGATCTCTTTCGGGCCTCCGTGGTCGACGTCTCCACAGATTCGTTGATCATCGAGGCGACGGGCACCCCGGAAAAACTCACCGCACTGCTGTCGGTGCTGGAGCCTTTCGGTGTGCGGGAAATTGTTCAGTCCGGGACGCTGGCCATTGGCCGCGGTTCCAAGTCCATGGGCGACCGCGCCCTGCGCAGCGCATGATTCCAAGTAATTGGTTCCATTCAGCGGTATCCACCCCGAGCTTTACCCACTAGAGGAGACACACACGTGACCAAGTTGTTCTACGACGACGATGCCGACCTGTCGATTATCCAGGGCCGTACCGTTGCAGTCATCGGCTACGGCAGCCAGGGCCACGCCCATGCCCTGAGCCTGCGCGATTCCGGAGTCGACGTCCGCGTCGGACTGAAGGAAGGCTCACCCTCCCGCGCGAAAGCTGAAGCGGAGGGTTTGCGCGTCCTGTCAGTAGCCGAGGCATCCGCCGAAGCTGACCTCATCATGGTCCTTACCCCCGACCAGGTCCAGCGTCACGTCTACGCCGAGGACATCGCTCCGAACCTGCAGGCCGGTGACGCACTGTTCTTCGGGCACGGCTTCAACATCCGCTACGGCTACATCAAGCCCCCAGCCGACGTCGACGTCGCCCTCGTTGCGCCCAAGGGGCCGGGCCACATCGTCCGCCGCGAATTCGAAGCCGGCCGCGGTGTCCCCGACCTGATCGCCGTTGAGCAGAACCCGTCGGGCAAGGCCAAGGAACTGGCGCTGTCCTACGCGAAGGCAATCGGCGGGACCCGCGCCGGCGTCATCGAAACCACGTTCACCGAAGAGACTGAAACCGACCTCTTCGGCGAGCAGGCTGTTCTCTGTGGCGGGGCCTCGCAGCTGATCCAGTATGGATTCGAGACTCTCACCGAAGCCGGCTACAAGCCGGAGGTTGCCTACTTCGAAGTGCTGCACGAACTGAAACTAATCGTGGACCTCATGGTGGAAGGCGGGATCGCCAAGCAGCGCTGGAGCGTTTCCGACACCGCCGAGTACGGTGACTATGTTTCCGGACCCCGGGTCATCGACGAGTCCGTGAAGCAGAACATGAAGGCCGTGCTGGCTGACATCCAGAGCGGGGCGTTCGCGACCCGCTTCATCAACGACCAAGACGCTGGAGCGCCAGAGTTCGCGGCACTGCGCAAAAAGGGTGAGGATCACCCCATCGAGGCCACCGGCCGCGAACTGCGCAAGCTGTTCTCCTGGATCAAGACCGACGACGACTACACCGAGGGTTCCGTCGCCCGCTAGCACGATAGCCGAGGCCGGGATCACTCCATACGTGAAAGTAACAATGTGATCCCGGCTTTGCCTTGCGCTTTAGACTTACAACAGCCCGCCCGCTACCCGCACAGCAGCGAAGGAACCCACCCGTGGAAAAACCCGTAGTTCTCCTTGCCGAAGAACTCTCGCCCGCCACCGTCGACGCGCTCGGCCCCGATTTCGAGATTCGCACCACGGACGGAGCAGACCGTAAACAGCTGCTTGCCGCAATCGCGGGGGCTGATGCCATTCTGGTGCGCTCGGCAACCCAGGTGGACGCGGAGGCCATCGCCGCAGCGCCCCGGCTGAAGGTCATCGCGCGCGCCGGCGTCGGCCTGGACAATGTGGACATCAAGGCCGCAACGCAGGCGGGCGTCATGGTTGTCAACGCGCCGACCTCCAACATCATTTCCGCTGCAGAGCTCACAGTGACCCACATCCTCAGCCTTGCCCGGCATGTACCCCAGGCCAATGCGTCCCTGCGTGCGGGGGAGTGGAAACGCTCGAAGTACTCGGGCACGGAGCTGTATGAGAAAAAGATCGGGATCATCGGACTGGGGCGGATCGGCGCGCTGGTCGCCGCGCGCCTGCAGGGTTTCGGCACAGAAATTCTTGCCTACGATCCGTACGTGACCTCCGCCCGGGCCGCCCAGCTTGGCGTCCAGTTAGTCAGCCTGGACGAACTGCTGCGCCATTCCGACTTTGTCACGATCCACATGCCGAAAACGCCCGAAACCGTGGGAATGCTCGGGACGGACGAGTTCCGCAAGATGAAGCGCTCGGCCTATGTGGTGAACGTGGCCCGGGGCGGTTTGATTGACGAGGTAGCGTTGCACAGTGCGCTCGTGGAAGGTCTGATCGCCGGTGCGGGCATCGACGTTTTCGTCACCGAGCCGAGTACCGATTTGCCCTTCTTCGCACTGGACAATGTGGTGGTGACACCGCATCTGGGCGCATCCACGGCCGAAGCACAGGAAAAGGCTGGAATCTCGGTTGCCAAGTCGGTCCGGCTCGCGCTTGCCGGTGAACTGGTTCCGGACGCCGTGAACGTAGCCGGCGGCATCATCGACCCCGAGGTCCGCCCGGGCATCCCCCTGATGGAGAAGCTCGGCCGGATCTTCACGGCGCTCACCCACGATTCGCTGACGCAGATCGAAGTGGAAGTCGCCGGAGAAATCGCAGCACTCGATGTGAAAGCGCTCGAACTCGCGGCGCTGAAGGGAGTCTTCACGGATATCGTCTCGGAGCAGGTCTCCTACGTGAACGCCCCGATACTCGCCGAGCAGCGTGGCATTAGCACCCGGCTGGTGACCACGCCCGAGTCGGAAGAGTATCGTAACGTGCTGCGGATCCGCGGCGCGCTCTCGGACGGTTCGCAGATCTCCGTGGCCGGGACGCTTACCGGTCCCAAGCAGATCCAAAAATTGGTCGGGATCAACGGTTATGACCTTGAAATTCCCATTAGCGAGCATTTGCTGGTGCTGCTCTACAAGGATCGCCCAGGCGTTATTGGTACGCTCGGGAAGCTCCTTGGCGACCGTGCCATCAACATCGCCGGCATGCAGGTGGCACGAAGCGTAGAAGGCGGGCAAGCATTGTCGCTGCTCACCGTCGATAGCGCCGTCCCGCAGGAAGTCCTCGACGAGGTCAAGGCGGCTATCAACGCCACCGTGGCGCGCGAAGTCGACCTGCAGGACTAGAGCATGGCGTCGATGGGGTGCCGGTGGAGGATTCAGGGTAATTTCGTACAGTGACTTCTTCTGGCTCCGGCACCCCGTTCTACATCACGACCGCAATTTCCTATCCCAATGGTGTGCCCCATATCGGGCACGCGTATGAGGCGATTGCCACTGACTCCATGGCCAGGTTCAAGCGCCTTGACGGCTTCGATGTCATGTTCATGACCGGAACAGACGAGCACGGCCTGAAGATGCAGCAGACCGCCGACCGGGAAGGCATCGATGTGCGCGAGCTTGCCACGCGCAATGCCCAGGCTTTCAAGGACATGAACGACGACGTCGGCAGTACGATCGACCGGTTCATCCGCACCACCGACGCGGACCACTATGCCGCCGCCGCAGCGATCTGGAAACGTATGGAAGCCAACGGCGATATCTATCTCGACAAGTACGCTGGATGGTATTCGGTCCGCGACGAGGCGTTTTGGGGCGAGGACGAAACAGAGATCAGGGCCGACGGGCTGCGCTACGCGCGCGAAACCGACACCGAGGTGACCTGGACCGAGGAGGAGAGCTATTTTTTCCGTCTCTCGGCCTACCAGCAGCCGCTGCTGGACTTCTACGAACAGAACCCGGAATTCGCTGCTCCGGCTTCCCGCTTCAACGAAGTCATCAGCTTTGTCCGGCGCGGACTGGTGGACCTGTCGATCAGCCGCACGACGTTCAGCTGGGGTGTGCCGGTACCGGGGGACGAGAAGCACGTCATGTACGTCTGGGTGGATGCCCTGACCAACTACCTCACCGGCGTCGGCTTTCCGGACGTGGAGTCAGAACGTTTCCAGAAGTACTGGCCTGCGGATGTGCACGTGATCGGCAAAGATATTTCGCGTTTCCACGCCATTTACTGGCCGGCTTTCCTGATGTCTGCGGGGCTGGAGCTTCCGCGCCGGATCATGATCCACGGGCATCTGCATAACAAAGGCGTGAAAATGTCCAAGTCGCTCGGAAACGTCGTCGCTCCGAAGGATTGGGTGGAGCAGTACGGGCTGGACCAGGTCCGTTTCTTCCTACTGCGCGAAGTGCCGTTCGGCGCGGACGGCTCCTACAGCCACGATGCGATCGTAGGCCGAATGAATGCCGACCTGGCCAATAACCTGGGAAATCTCGCGCAGCGCTCGTTGACGATGATAGGGAAAAACTGCGGGGCCGCGGTGCCCGAACCAGGTCTTTTTTCCGCCCGCGACGAGGAGATCCTCGCCCAGGCCGGAAGCCTCCTGGGCGTATGTAGGGCTGCCTACGATCGGCAGGAATTTTCCCGTGCGCTGGAGGCCCTGTGGCTGGTGCTGGGAGAGACCAACGCCTATTTCGCTGAACAACAGCCGTGGGTGCTGCGCAAGACCGACCCAGAGCGGATGGGAACTGTCCTCTACGTCACCTTGGAGGTTTTGCGTACCGTCTGCATCCTCACACAGCCGGTAATGCCCGAAAGCGCCGGCAAGCTGCTGTCGATGCTGGGGCAGGCAGATGCGCCTGGGCACCGGCTGCGCACGTTCGAGTCCCTTGCGGTCCAGCTTCGGCCGGGGACGGTGCTTCCTGCACCATTCCCGGTCTTCCCGAAGTATGAGCAGGCTGCAGACTGAGCGTGGTGGTTGAGCGCCGCTGGTGAGCGGAGCGGTAGGTGCCGGTGACGGCCACTAGCAGCGCAGGAACCGCGCGGAGGCTGTGGCCACCATGACGTCGGCGACTGAACATTGCTGCGCGCGGGCATGGGCGAGCAGATCCTCAATCCTTCCCCGGTTAAGCGGCGCGGGCGCCCCGGGCGAATCGAGCAACGCGAGCAGGGTCTGCCAAAGGGCTTCCTTGCCGCGCAGCATCGATTGCAGCGCTTCCAGCTCCAGTTGGGAGCCAGCATTCCGACGCCGCCGGGAAACGTTCAGCGGATTGAGAGTGGCGATGCCTGCTCCGATCCCGCCAATAAGTAGCTTTGGTTTGCTGGGTTCATGCCCTAGAGCTCGGATCAGCTCCTGCAGTTCGGTGCGCTCGGCGTCGATCTCCCGCGCAAGGTGGACGAAAACCTGTTCGTGGGACGTTCCGGCCCACGATTTCGACGCGGCCTTGAATGCACGCACGCCAGCCGTTGCGCCCAGTAAATGCGAATCGAGGTAGGACCAGAGATTCGGTGCGTCATAGGTTGACGGCGAGTGTTCCGGTGCAATACCCATGGGATGGACCCTTCCGTAGCGGCCGTGTCGGTGGAATACAAGTATGCACGGCAGCTTATGCGGGTGCCACAACAGGAAGCAGGATCGAGACTTTTGTACCCTTGCCGAGGGAGGACTCGATGCTGATGGATGCGTTGTGCGCGTCCAGGATGCGCTTTGCAATGGATAGGCCGATTCCGGCCCCCGGAACCGCCATGCGCTTGGCGTTCTCACCCCGGTAAAAGGTGTCGAACAGCCGTGGCAGATCCTGTGCAGAAATACCTATGCCGTCATCCGCTACGGTCACCGCCATACAGTCAGGGGCAATCAGGGCGGCGTCAATACGCACTTGGCCCTTCGCCGGAGAAAACTTCACTGCATTCGCCAGCACGACTCGGAGTGCCGCATCCAGTTGCCGCCGGTCTCCGCTGACGAGGGTCGGCGCCGCAGGAATTGCGCAGTCGAGGACAATGCCCTTGGTCGAGGCGCTGCCTGTGATGTCGCGAATGACCTCTCCAAGCAGGACGCAGATATTGATCAGCCCATGGCCGGAGTCGTCTTCTTCTGTCGGGACCAGCGCCGATATGTCGTCCACGAGATTGCGGAGCCTGGTCGAGTTTCTGTCCACTGCCTGCAGCATCGGCAGTGCCGTGTCCGGCAGCTGGCCGCCGGACCCGTCGAGCAGCATTTCCAAGTAACCGGAGATTGAGGCAAGCGGTGTCCTGAGTTCGTGATTCACCGTGGCGACAAAGTCACTTTTTGTCTTATTCAGGTTTCTCAGCTTTTCCACCGCCTGCTGCTGGCGCGCAATCATCTGGCCCTGGATCATTCCGTAGGCAAGATTCCCGAGGACGTGTTGGGTCAGGTCGTTTTCCACTGCGCTCCAGGCGAGGGGACGGTCCAGGTTCATCAGCCAGAGTAACCCGAACGGAGTCTCGCCCTGCCCGACGGCGATCGCAACTCCGGAGTGGACACCGGAGCTGGTAGCGAAACTGGTCAGTTGGGATGCGCTGTCCCCATCCGTGTCCGCGCTCTCAGGGGAAAATGCCACTCCAGCGGATCGGGTCCATATAGCGGCGGCGAGGCGGTGGGCAGCATCGCTGCTGGCCGCGGGTATTTGGTTGCCGACGCTACGCCCCGAATGGACATAGGACGAGCTCAGGACCGGCACGCGCTCGTCCGCGAAGATCTGCAGGTGCGCCTGGTCCGCGCCAAGTGCGCGGGTTACACCAGCAAGGAACCTGCCAACCATTTCCGCCGGGTCCGTGGTGTTTCTGATCTGGGCGGAGACCTCACGCATCGCCTCACGCAGCTGTTCGGTAGCCTCGCGCTGGGCCGCCTGCTGGTCGCGGCGGTCCCGCAGGTTGGTGACGCGGCGGACAAGTTCGGTGGGTTTGGGGGGCAGGAACAACAGGTCCACCGCATACGGACCGAGGATCGAGGTGTCGGAGCCGCTGCCGGATTCGCGGACGAGCAGCACCAACGGCACGCTCGCCAGCGATGGATCCTTGCGTAGCTGGTCGAGGAAATGTTCCGGGTTGACCGGTAACCTGCCGTCGAGCAGCGCGAGGTCTGGCGGGTTCTCGCGCAGCGCTTCAAGAAATGCAGCCTCGGTGGGTGCATCGGTTACGGAAAAGCCTGCAGTGCGCAGACAGCTGACGAGTTGGCGGGACTCATCCGGGGAGGACACGCCGACGACGATGGAGTTGCGGGCATTGATTCCTGCTCCCTGCGTTGTAAGCACCGGCTGGTATACCTCTCCGTATTCACTATATTTCTTGCGTTCCATCTTAAACGAGTACGTCGTGCTGTGAGGTCGCGATGACGTTGGAGCGGAACGGGGCCGTTCGTGGTGACGGATTTACACTACAGGCATCATCGTCTCAGTAAATGAGACAAATTGCCCTCGATTACGTTCCGGTCATTAATCTGTATCTATGGTTGAAACTTCTTTCCGCACCCTTGATCTTGCCGTGATCCCCGGAGATGGCATCGGTCCGGAAGTGACAGCCGAAGCCGTCAAGGTACTTCAGGCGGTGCTGGGCGACCAAGTTGGCCTGACACTCACCGAGTATTCACTGGGTGCGCAGCACTGGATCGCCACCGGGGAAACTCTCCCGGATGAAACGCTCGCCAAACTGCGTGGGCATGATGCCATTTTGTTCGGGGCGGTCGGTGCTGCGCCCGGAGATACCCGCATTCCCTCGGGAACCATTGAGCGGGACATGCTACTCAGACTCCGGTTTGCGTTGGACCAGCATGTGAACCTGAGGCCGTCCAAACTCATGGGTGGGGTGGGCAGCCCCCTAGCCACCCCGGGCGAAGTGGATTTTGTGGTGGTACGGGAGGGTACGGAAGGCCCCTATGTGGGCAACGGCGGCTCATTGCGTGCAGGTACTCCGCAGGAGGTCGCTACCGAAGTTTCGTTGAATACGGCGTTCGGGGTCGAACGGGTAGTGCGTGATGCTTTTCGCCGGGCGAGCGCACGTCCGCGCAGGAAGCTTACCCTTGTCCATAAACACAACGTCCTCGTCTATGCCGGACACCTCTGGAGGCGCACGGTGGAGTCCGTCGCCGTCGAATTCCCCGAGGTGACCCACGACTACCTGCACATTGATGCGGCCACTATCTTCATGGTGACCGATCCGTCCCGTTTTGATGTGATTGTCACGGATAATCTTTTTGGGGACATCATCACTGATCTGGCCGCCGCAATCACCGGGGGAATCGGGTTGGCGGCATCGGGGAACCTCAACATGGACCGCACTGCGCCGTCGATGTTCGAACCGGTCCA
>DGBL01000047.1:8701-9055 GCA_002384315.1 Micrococcaceae bacterium UBA4005
GTTACGATCCATTAACCAGGCGTCTCACGGTATGTGGGCGCCATTGTCGGATGCGTGCCAGAGCGAACGTGCCCCGACCGCCTGCGGAGGAACAATGAATACCACCGAGCTGAAGTTTGCCCAGCATTTTTCCGGTAACCCGGCCAGCGATGCACAACGGGAGTCGATTTTGGCGAACCCGGGCTTCGGGAAGTACTTCACGGATCACACCGCCGTCGTCGACTATGCGGTCGACGGCGATGGTGTTGGCCAGTGGAAAAACGCGCGGCTTGAACCCTACGGCCCGATCTGCCTTGATCCAGCTGCGGCAGTGTTGCATTACGGCCAGGAAATCTTCGAGGGGATGAAGGCTTA
>DGBL01000004.1 GCA_002384315.1 Micrococcaceae bacterium UBA4005
TCCCTCACGAACCACTCGAGCCGTTCCGCGCCATTTGCGCTCGGTGCCCACCCGTATCTGAAGATCTCCGGGGTCCCGACCAGTGAGTTGCGTCTGACGGTCCGGGCAGAGTGCACCTTCCCCACTAACGCTCGCTCCATACCAGTGGGAACCGCAGCGGTGAATGGCTCCACAGATTTCCGGCATGGACGGCGAATCGGCAGTACAGGGCTCGATGCCGCCTTCGGGGGGCTCACCCTCCGGAACGGGAAACACGAACATACGCTGTCGGCGCCGGATGGCCGGTCCGTCACACTCTGGACCGACGAATCCTTGGCTTATGTCCATGTTTTCCTCAGTACCTCCTACCCCGGTGTGGATATGGCGGTAGCGATCGAACCCATGACGGCTCCGGCCAACGCCTTCAACTCGGGAGAAGGGCTTAGATGGCTTCCCGCCGGTGAGACCTTCAGCGCACAGTGGGGAATCGCACCCGCGCTCGGATAGGCTCCCTCCGTGGCTTGTGTGGAAAGATTGGCTTCATGCGTAGGACTCCCGTAGGCCAGGGCAGGGAAAACTTCCGGCGCGCCGTGAGCCTGCGCGGCGCCGAGCGGTTCGCGCTGCCGCCTGTGGCTGCGGCGGACCAGCCGCAGTCCATGAGTGCGAATGGGGCGGAGGTTCCCTTCGCAGTGCGGATCGCAGCCTCCTGGGCCTGGCGGGTCGGATTGATCCTGGTGGTCTCGGCCGCCATCGTCTATCTGCTCGGGCAAATATCGCTGCTGGTCATTCCGTTGAGCATTGCCGGTCTGCTGGCTTCACTGTTGCTGCCGGTGACGCATTTCCTCCGCCGCTACGGGGTGCCCAACGGTCTCGCCGTCGGGATGACCGTGCTCGGGTTCATCCTCGCGATCATCCTCGCGCTGTCCCTGGTGGGCCGCCAACTGGCACTCGGCTTCGCAAACCTGTGGGGCGAGGTGATAGCAGGGGTCCGGCAAATCCAGGACTGGCTGTCGCAGGGGCCGCTGGGACTCACCACCGCGCAGATCGACCAATACCTCCGGGACGCTGTCGACACGGTCCAAAACAACAGTTCCTCCATTGTCAGCAGCGCCCTATCCTTCGGCAGTAGCGCCGGGCATTTCGCCGCAGGTGCGCTGCTGACCGTTTTCGCGCTGATCTTCTTCCTCTTGGAGGGCCAACGGATCTGGCGGTTCGTCGTTGGGCTCGCGCCGCGGGCAGCGCGCCTGGCTATTGACGGCGCGGGACGGCGCGGTTGGGCCTCCATGGCCAGCTATGTCCGCGTACAGATGTTCGTGGCCTTTGTCGACGCGGTAGGAATCGGAGCGGGCGCGGCCATCCTGGGAGTGCCCCTCGCTTTGCCGCTGGGCGTGCTCGTGTTCCTGGGCTCGTTCATCCCGATCGTGGGAGCCCTGGTTACCGGTTTCGTGGCTGTCATCCTCGCACTCGTGGCCAACGGCTGGGTGAACGCATTGATCATGCTGGCCATCGTGCTGGCGGTCCAGCAGGTGGAAGGACACATCCTGCAACCGCTCATCATGGGGCCCGCGGTCGCCCTGCATCCGCTGGCCGTGGTCCTCGCGGTGGCTGGCGGAACACTGCTTGCAGGTATCCCCGGGGCATTGTTCTCCGTCCCGTTGCTGGCCGTGACCAATACAATGGTCAGGTATATCGCCCGCCGCGCCTGGGAGACGGACCCGCTAGTTCAACCCCAGGCCGCAGCACCGGGCGAACCCGCGCCGCCGCAGCCTGAGGACCCGAAGAAGGAAGACATCACGTGACAGACCAGCTCATCACGCAGGGTTCCCAGCACACGCAGGAGGAGCTCTCCCAGCTCGCGGTGACGCTGGCGGACATCGAAGCGGCCCAGAAACTTCTCGACGGAGTGATTGCGCGCACCCCGGTGGAGGGGTCGCGGGCGCTCGGACGGCTCATCGGCGCCAACGTTTCGCTCAAATGCGAGAACCTGCAACGTGCCGGCTCCTTCAAGGTACGCGGAGCGTACACCCGCATGGCCAAGCTCTCTGCCGCCGAACGCGCCCGGGGCGTGGTGGCTGCCTCCGCCGGAAACCACGCGCAGGGGGTGGCAGTCGCAGCCAGCCGGCTTGATATCAAGGCGCGCATCTACATGCCTGTTGGGGTAGCCCTGCCCAAGCTCGCCGCCACCCGTAGCCACGGCGCCGAGGTGGTGCTTTTCGGCCACAACGTGGATGAGGCGCTGGCCGAGGCGCAACGCTACGCTGACGAGACGGGCGCAGTCTTTGTCCATCCCTTCGACAACGTCGACGTCGTCGCTGGCCAGGGAACCGTGGGCCTGGAAATCCTCGAACAGGTTCCCGATGTCGATACGATCCTCATGGGCGTCGGCGGCGGGGGATTGCTGGCAGGTGTGGCCGTGGCCGTGAAGGCACGGGCCCGCGAGCTCGGCCGGAATATCAGGATCATTGGCGTGCAGGCGGAAAACGCGGCCGCCTACCCCCCATCGCTGGCCGCGGATGCCCTGGTCCCGCTGACAAAGGTCTCGACCATGGCCGATGGAATCGCCGTGGGCCGCCCCGGCCAGTTGCCCTTCTCGATCATCAAGGAGCTGGTTGACGACGTCATCACCGTCAGCGAGGACTCCCTGGCCCGGGCGCTAATCTTCCTGCTCGAGCGCTCCAAGATGGTCGTGGAGCCGGCAGGCGCGGTCGGTGTCGCGGCTTTGCTGGACGGTACGCTGACGCGGGACGGGCAGCTTCCGGGGAACACCGTGGTGGTCCTCTCGGGCGGAAATATCGATCCCATGCTCATGCTCAAGGTGATCCAGCGCGGACTGGCCGCTGCAGGTCGTTTCCTCGTGGTCCGGATGCTCCTGGACGACCGTCCGGGATCGCTGGCGACCATTTCGCGCATTATTGCCGAATCGGATGCGAACGTCACCGGCGTCGACCACACTCGGGTCGGCGGATCGATCAGCATGGGTGACGTCGCGATCACCATCAATATGGAAACCAAGGGCGAGGAGCACTGTGAGCAGGTCCTGAGCAATCTTCGCGCCGAAGGCTTCCAACCGGTGGTCGTCCAGGGCTAATGACGCTCGCTCGACGGGCACGCTCCGGGCTCGTGACGGTGGGGGTCATGGCTGCGGTGATGTGGACCCTGCTCATAGCCGACGTCCTGCTGG
>DGBL01000154.1 GCA_002384315.1 Micrococcaceae bacterium UBA4005
GTCAGCGAGCGGAACACGATCATCCGGTTGCGGTTCATGTCCCCGAGCAGGCCCAGCAGCTTCTGGCGTTCGCGCTGCAGGTAGGCATCGTAGATGCGCCGGTGTTCCGGGCCGAGTTCGACCTCTAGCACCTGCTCCTGCTTCGGTGGCAGGTCCGAGGCCACCGCTTCCTTGGTCCGGCGCATCATCAGCGGGCGAATCCGGCGGCGCAACCGGGCGAGCGGGCGGGGGTCTCCTACTTTCTCGATCGGGGTGCGGTAATCCTCGGTGAACCTGCGGGCGGAGGGAAACAGTCCCGGGGCCACAATACTGAACATCGACCACAGTTCCATGAGGTTGTTCTCCATGGGAGTGCCGGTGATGGCCAGCTTGAACNNGGTTTTTCACGAACTGCGCCTCGTCCAGCACTAGTGCAGACCATTCGAGCCCCTGGTAAGCGGCCGCATCCAGGCGGAACAGCGAGTAGGAGGTGACGACGACGTGCGCGCCGGCAACCTGCCGTGCGAGCGGAACCCCCGCCGTCGCCTGCGTATCGCTGATTCCAACCACGCGCAGTTGCGGCGCGAAGCGGTGGGTTTCGGAGATCCAGTTGGGCACCACCGAGGTCGGAGCCACTACCAGGAACGGCCCGACCAGTGGTCCGGTCGAGCGCGCATGCTCCATCAGCGCCAGCGTCTGCAAAGTCTTACCGAGACCCATATCGTCAGCCAGAACCCCGCCCAACTGATGGCGCCAGAGAAACGCGAGCCAGCTGAAACCATCCTGCTGGTACGGGCGGAGTTCGGCGTCGATGCCCGCCGGAACCGGCACCTGTTCCAGCTCCGCGCTTTCCAGCAAACCGGTCACTGCCGACCGCCAGGACCGTGCCTGCTCAGTATGTTCGGCGAGCTCCTCCAGCTCGGCCCACAGCCCCGCCTGATAGCGGCTGATCCTTAACCCGGTGTCCCATTCGTTCAGGGAGCGGGCTTCCTCGATGAGTTCGCGCAATTGTTCGAAGACCGGCTGCTCCAGGGACAGGTAGCTGTTGTCGACGAGTTTGAGTTTTTTCCGTCCTTGGGCCAGCGCGCGGAAAATATTGTCGAACGGGATGGTGCGCCCCGCTACTGTCACCATGACTCCTAGGTCGAACCAGTCCCGGTTGTCCGTCTCGACGGTGGTGATGTGCAGCTCGGGGCGGTCCGTAAGCTCCTGGTACTCCGGTTTCACGCCCAGGATTTCCACGCACACCCCGTCGAAGCCCTCCGCAAGAGGGAGTACGGATTCGCTGAAGTCCACAGCTGCCATATCCTGCAGTGTGGTGTCTTCCACGGCGTACGGCAGGAGTGCTTCCCGCGCCGCCTGGAGCAGCGTTTCCTCCAGTGCCGCATCGTGCGCACCGGTCTCCTGCATGCGGTGGAACGCTGCGCGTCGGTGTACCGAGTCGCCCACCGCATAGTCGAAATACCACCGCAGAGTCACCGCGCCGTCGGCCGCGTAGCTGGCGGTGAGCACCAGCCGGGGTGGGGCAATCTCGGGGAGCGCAACGCTGCCGTCCAGGCTGGACACACCGATGCCCCGCGCCAGCTGTGGGTAATACTGTTCCAGAAACAGGGCTCTCTCGGCTGGTGGGACGCGTACCGTGCGGGGTTGCTGGAGCAGGCCAAGATCATGCGCTGACAGTCGGCGGTCCGTTGGAGCAAGCGTAATGGTCGAATCCGGGGCGGCGAGGTAGATTCCATGATCGGCAATGACATGCGCTGACTCAGTGGGGTGTGCCTGGCCGTCCACGGTGAGGGTTCCGCGCAGCGCAAGGCCACCGTCGTCCGCCGCTGAGGCATCCAGGGACAGGCTTGCCCGGCGCGCCAGCCGGACGCGCACGGACTTCCTTGACCCCACGAACTCGATTCCCAGTCGCTGGGCTTCCTCCAGCAGGTCCCACAGTAGCGGGTTGCTGAAATCATCCAGGTAAAGCCACGAATCGTTATTTCCAAAGTAATTCACACCCGTGCCGCGGTGCAGCGCCGGGAACTGGGAGAACCACCGGTGCTGGTCCGGGTCGATGGTCAGACCATAGGTCTGGTAGCTGATGCTGCTCCAGGAAAGGTTATTTTTGACCCAGTTTCCCTTGCCGTTCCGGCTCACGGGCCGAACTCCCAGACGGGCGTTCATGGTACGCAGACCCTTGCGCTCGGCACCGGAACCCCACCGCTGGACAGCTACCTCGGGGGTGCGGAGTTCGAACTGGAGGGCAAGGACGGAAGGTGGCGGGACGGTGTTGTCCTCAGCGCTGATGAATCCCGCGAGGGCGTCCTGCCAGCCGGCCGGCGCGAGCGGAGGCAGCGGCTGGCTGACCTGTGCTGCCAGCAGGTGCTCGGTGTTGCTCTGTAATGCTGTTGCGGCCACATGTTTGCAGTCTGTGCCCACCGGGCAGCTGCAATGGCTCTCCAGCGGCCGGTAGCGTCCGTCCCCCTTGACATTAAGCCGAAGCCTGGTGCGATACGCGTCCGGCGCGCTCCCGCGCACGCGCCCGGTCAGGGTCTTTGCGTCCGCGTTCCAGGCCAGCGAACTGACAGCGCCATCCTTGGCATACGCTTGCCCGCGCTGAAACGCTGCGCCGCCGACCACCCGGATGATGTCAGTGACATCGACCATGGGGGGAGTGGGATTCGGCATAGATTCATGCTCTCACGTACAGGGGACGGCGGTTTTCGCGACGGGCACCGGTAATCTACACAGGAACCCACTGTGTCCGGACGAGGGAGCGATGCCAGTGTTCGAAGCACCGAGTTTTATCTACGCCGCCGCCGGTCTGGCAGTCTTCGCTGCCGCTCTCCTACCACGGTTGTTGATGCGCGCACCGATCTCGATGCCCATGGTCTTTTTCGGCGCTGGGGTGCTGATGTTCTCCCTTCTGGGAGATCTGCCGGATCCGGACCCCGTTCGTTATTCGGCATTGACCCTGCATCTGAGCGAAGTATGTGTGATCGTTTCCCTCATGGGTGCCGGGCTCGCCCTGGACCGTCCGCTCGGATGGAGGCGGTGGGCATCGACCTGGAGACTACTGGCGTTGGCTATGCCGATCTGCCTGATTGCGCTGACCATGCTCGGATACTGGGTGCTCGGACTGGGGCTCGCTTCAGCCGTGCTGGTCGCGGCAGCTTTGGCGCCCACCGACCCGGTGCTCGCCTCGGAAGTCCAGGTCGGTGAGCCAGCCGACACCGAGGAGGATCTCGACGATGAGGACGAGGTGCGCTTTTCCCTCACGTCAGAAGCGGGGCTCAATGACGGGTTGGCCTTTCCTTTCGTCTACCTGGCGATCGCTCTGAGCATCGTCGGATCTGCGCCCACCGCCTGGTTTCCCCAGTGGTTCGCGGTGGATGTACTGTGGCGGCTGGGTATCGGGTGCCTGATCGGCTTCCTGGTCGGCAAACTACTGGGCCGGGTATTTTTCAAAGCTCCGTATGAAAGCGTGCGCCTGGCCAACCACTCCGAGGGATTCGTGGCCCTCGCCGCCACGTTTCTCACTTACGGTGTGGCTGAACTCGCCGAAGGCTACGGATTTATCGCGGTTTTCGTGTGCGCCGTGACGATCCGGGCGGCCGAGCAGACCAGCGGCTACCACGGTGTGCTCCACAGTTACATCGAACAACTCGAGCGGCTGCTCACCGTCGTCGTGCTGGTGCTCCTGGGCGGCGCCGTCGCGCGCGGGCTACTTGCGGGAATCACCCTCCCGGAGATTCTGGTCGCTGCCGCGTTCCTGCTGATCGTGCGTCCGCTGGCCGGGTGGATCAGCCTCATTGGAGGCTGCACCGGACGGTGGGAGCGCCGTGTCATTTCCTTCTTCGGGGTCCGCGGAATCGGGTCGATCTTCTACCTCAGCTATGCGTTGGCGAATGGAAACTTCGGTGCAGGCGCCGAGGTACTGTGGCGGATAGTGGGCCTGGTGATTTGCCTGTCCATTGTCATCCATGGGATAACTGCCGCGCCGGTCATCAATGCACTGGACAGAGCGCGCCTGCGCAAGGCTCGACGTGAGCACGGCGACGGGAGCCAAGCCTCCACGACGTCGATCTGAGAGCCGGCTCCTGGCAGCGGGCAAGAAGCAACCGGAAGGAAAGGACTGGACTGGCACGGCGCTCAGCGCAATGTGGTGACGATGCCGTCGTCGTCGCTCCACAGGTAGCGCCCAGGAACGAAGTCCACGCCACCGAACGTGACTGCTACATCGCGCTCTCCGGATCCGGTTTTTGCGCTCTTGCGCGGGTTCGTCCCGAGGGCTTTGATGCCAAAATCCAAGTGCGCCAGTGCGGCACTGTCCCGCACCGCACCGTGAATCACCAGCCCGGCCCAGCCGTTAGCGGCGCCCAGGCCCGCGATGAGGTCTCCCACGAGAGCTGTGTGAAGGGATCCGGCACCGTCCACCACCAGTACCTGGCCTTCGCCGGGTTCGCCCAGGATGCGCTTGAGCAGGGCATTGTCCTGCAGGCAGCGGAGGGTGCGCAAAGGGCCTTCGAAGGCGCGGCGCCCGCCGAACTGTCGGAACTGCGTGTCGCAGCTGGAAATCTGCTCGCCGTGCTCGTCGACCAGGTCCGCCGTGGTGAACGTCATGGATATCTCCGTTCTGTCGGGTGTTCTCGTGAGTACGAAATATACCGCTGAACGGCGCAGCTGGCGGCTCTAGCGGCCGCTGTCAGGGCCGCCTAGGGTGGCTGTCGAAGGTTACTTTTAGAAGAACGTTTCAGTTCCTGCTTGCCATAAGGACCAAGTGTTTGGTTAAGTTAGGTGCGGTTGTAGTGTTGCGCATTTGTATTTCACGCGATGGTCCCCTCCCTGGGGAGCGCCGCGTCTCTGAAAAAGCGGACAAGCACGCCGCGACTGGGGCTTTCCGAAAGCCGGAAAGCGTCTGAATTTCAGAAGGATAAATAATAAAATGGCAACAGGTACCGTGAAATGGTTCAACGCTGAAAAAGGCTTCGGCTTCATCGCTCCCGATGACGGAAGCGCCGACGTGTTCGCGCACTTCTCGGCGATCAACGCGAGCGGCTACCGCTCGCTTGACGAGAACCAGAAAGTAAGCTTCGACACCGAGCAGGGCCCCAAGGGTCCCCAGGCGTCAAACATCCAGCCTCTCTAGGCTGACCAGCTGAACCCAAGGGTCGTGTAGTGACGATCTACTAGTCAGGGCGGGGAGAAATCCCCGCCCTGACTTTTTTGTTCCCGTGAGCGGGGCACTGCGCTGGCCCCGCCAGCGAAGTTCTAGTGAATGTTCTTCCCGTCTTCGTCATGGACGACCAGTACTGGGCACTTGGCATGCGAGACGCAGGCTGCGCTGACGGAGCCGAGAAGCAGCCCACGAAAACCACCGTGACCGCGCCTGCCGAGGACGAGCATCGCCGCGTCCTTACCGGCGTCAACCAATATTTTCGAGGCGCTGCCGAAGCGCACAAAAGAGCGCAACCCGGCAGGGGGATCATCACCAAACGCGGAGCGGATTGCACCGGCCAGGCGTTTTTCCGTGATTTCCTCAAAATTGTCGCTCCCGAGCGGCACATACCCGGCGTACTCCGGCGGATACTCCCAGGTGCTGATTGCGTCGATGGTGCATCCGAGGGCCGGTGCGAGCCGAGCTGCCAGGCCGAGCGCTTCCAGCGACGGATGCGAACCGTCCACCCCTACGACGATTCGTCCGGCTGATGATTCATGGTTCATGGGATCTCCCGAGTATGTGGGTTGCGAACAACGCTTTCCACGATCCCCCTCCCGGGCCGATAAGGCAATAGCGGAGGGCTTCGACGCTTACCTTGCGCCGCCATCGATCGACCAAGGGATGGCGCACCATGCGATAGCGTTGGTTCTACCGCTCACACAAAGGAAACCATGACTCCACGCAGCCTGTTCCGGGCCGTCGCCGTTGCCGAGGCGCTGACCTGGGCGCTCCTGCTCGCGGGGATGTACGTGAAATATATCGCTCAAGTGACCGATAGATTGGTACCCCCAGCTGGCGCCGTGCACGGTTTTGTGTTTCTGTGTTTCATTTCGGTGACCCTGTTTGTGTGGGTCAACCAGCGGTGGTCCGTGTCCACCGGAGTGCTCGGCGTCGCATCGGCTTTTGTTCCGTTCGCCACGGTCGCCTTCGAACACCGGCGCCGGATCCGTGGGCAGCTCGACGGCGGATGGCGGCTAGCCCCGGGTGGATCGGAGCCACAAAACCTTCCCGAACGCCTGCAGACGGCGCTGCTGCGCAGTCCCATGCGCGCCGGGGCTGCGGCCTTCGCAGCCATCACAGTGGTGTTCGTTCTTCTCCTGCTGGCAGGGCCCCCGGTTTCGTTCACTTGAGTTTTCGGCACTCTTGGCCTGGAACGCAGGACGGTTCGCCGCAAAAATAGTACGTAGACTTACCGTATGGATGTTTTCGGCACGACCATCACTCTCCTGCGGGCTCCAGCACCCGCCCGGAGCACATCATGAAGACCGCAGGATGAAGACACTGACAGCCCCGGCTGGGGTCTTTCTGAAGTCCGGCCCGGACGGCGGACTCGGTGCGATGTACCGCCAAGCGCGGGCAGCATCCGGTTCGGTGGACCGTGCGCTGACCTTCGTTGCCGGTCTCGCCGACTCCGTACCGCTCCCCGGTGCGGGGCAGACGCTGCGGCTCTGGGAGACTCTGGCCACTGTTGCCGCTGCCGATCTCACCGTGGCCCGGGTGTTGGAACCGCATCTGGATGCTGTGGCGATTACCACACAGGCGGGCGTCGCTGCTCCGGGCGGCAGCTGGGGTGTCTTCGCCGCCGAGGCGGCGGGCGTGCAACTGGAGGCACGGTAC
>DGBL01000005.1 GCA_002384315.1 Micrococcaceae bacterium UBA4005
TCGATGCAGAACGAGAAGTCGCAGATCCAGAACCGTGCGGCAGCCATGCGCGTGCTGCAATCGCGGCTGCTGCTGCTGAAGAAAGAGCAGGAGAGCGCCGAGAAGAAAGCCCTGGCCGGCGACGTCAAAGCCTCCTGGGGAGACCAGATGCGCTCCTATGTCCTCAACCCCTATCAGATGGTCAAGGACTTGCGGACCAACCACGAGGTCGGCAACACCTCGGCCGTGTTCGACGGCGAGATTGACGACTTCATCGACGCCGGTATCCGCTGGCGGACGAACAACCGCAACGCCGACGCGTAGGACCACAGCTCCGGAGAGGCTCCAGCCAGATAAGCGGCGACACACCCCCGGGGGTTCCAGCCTGCCGGCGGAACGCTGTTTATAGTCGAAAAGCCAGTGCTTTCTTCCCCCAAGCAAATGCCCGTGCACGGTCTGAACATAGTGGGCGCAGGATAGTCATGATTAGCTTCGACAACGTCACCAAAGTTTACGATCAGAAATCCCGGCCCGCGCTCGATTCGGTCAGCCTGGAAGTCGACCGCGACGAGTTCGTCTTCCTGGTGGGAGCCTCGGGGTCCGGGAAGTCGACATTCATCCGGCTCGTGCTCAAAGAGGACAGCGCCTCCAGCGGCGCAGTGTATGTCGCAGGCCAGAACGTCGCCAACATTCCCAGTTGGCGGGTCCCGCGGTTGAGGCGCGGAATCGGCGTCGTCTTCCAGGACTTCCGCCTGCTGCCCAACAAGACGGTTTTCGCCAACGTGGCCTTCGCCATGCAGGTCATTGGCCGCAGCCGGGCCGTTATCCGCGACACCGTGCCCGAGGTCCTGCGCACTGTAGGGCTCGAAGGCAAGGACAACCGGATGCCGCACGAACTCTCCGGCGGCGAGCAGCAGCGCGTGGCTATCGCCCGCGCGATCGTGAACCGTCCGGGCATCCTGCTGGCCGACGAACCGACCGGTAACCTCGACCCGACCACGTCCATGGGCATCATGCGGGTACTGGACCGGATCAACCAGAACGGCACCACGGTCGTCATGGCCACGCACGACCACGACATCGTCAACACGATGCGCAAACGGGTCGTCGAACTGCGCAACGGATCCGTAATCCGGGACGATGCGCAGGGAATCTACGTCGGAGAGACCGAGGTGCCCGTCTCATGAGGCTAGCTTTCATCCTCTCCGAAATCGGTTCCGGGCTGCGCCGGAACCTTTCGATGGTCGTCTCCGTGATTCTGGTGACCTTTATTTCGCTGACCTTCGTCGGCGCGGCGGGCCTGCTGCAACTGCAGATCAACCAGATGAAGGGCTACTGGTATGACAAAGTCCAGGTGGCGGTTTTTCTCTGCGTTGAAAACTCGACCTCGCCGAGCTGCTCCGGCGGTCCGGTCACGGATGAACAGCGCGAGACCATCCAGGCCACGCTCGAATCCGATACTTTCAGCCAATACATAGCTTCGGTCGACTACGAGTCGCAGGACACCGCGCTGGCCCATTTCCAGGAGCAGTTCGCAAACTCGCCGATCGTCGACTCCGTGACCGCGGACCAACTGCCCGAGTCTTTCCGGGTCAANNGACCCGGAAAAATACGAGGTCATCGACGAGGCGTTCTCCTCGCTGCCCGGCGTCGACGTCGTCAGCGACCAGCGGGAGTTGCTCGAGAAAGTCTTCTCCGTGATGAACAAGGCTTCACTGGCGGCCCTGGTGGTCGCCGGCGTCATGACTGTCTGCGCGATCCTGCTCATCGCCACCACCATCAGGCTTTCGGCCTTCAGCAGGCGGCGCGAGACCGGAATCATGCGCCTGGTCGGAGCGTCCAAGGCAGTCATACAACTTCCCTTCATCCTTGAAGGCGTCATTGCAGCAGTGGTCGGGGCGCTCCTTGCCTCGGCAACCCTCTGGGGGGTTTCCCGGTTCCTGATCGGCGGATGGCTTGCCCGCGAATATCCGGAGACGGCGTTCATTTCGGCTCAGCAGGTGTTCCTGCTGGTACCGGCACTCATCCTCCTGGGTGCGCTACTGGCGGGGATATCCTCGCTGCTCACCCTGCGGCGTTATGTAAAGGTCTAAGGCTATGTTTAGTGGAATCAGCAGTCTCGTGCGCAAGCGCAATGCGTGGTGGGAGCGTACGGACAACCGACCGTTTATCCTGCGGCGGGCCGGAGGCATCTCGATCGCCGTCGTCGCCTCCCTCGCGCTCGGGTTCAGCACGCCGCTCTTCGCGGATGAACTCGACGACCGCAAGGCCGCGCTGGAAAGCGAGATCGCCAAAGTTGAGCAGTCCATCGAATATCTGGATAAGGACATCACTGAGACGATCGCCCAGTTGCGCGTCTACCAAGGCCAGTTGCCGGGGGCGCAGCAGGCTTTGGCAGATGCGCAGGGCAGGGTCGAAGCCGCCGCCGCGGAGGTTAGTGCGCTGGCGATGCGTGTGGAACTTGCCGAGGAAACCAAAAACAAGATCACGGACCAGCTCGCCCGCAATGAAGCGGAAATGGAAAGTACCCGTGAGGTGATCGGGCAGATTGCCACCCAGGCGTACAAAAACGGCGGCGTTCCAGCGGACCTGTCCCTGATGCTCGGGGCGGACGGAGCCGAGAACCTGACCAATTCCATGGATATGATCGACCAGGCGCTCAGGACGCAGAACGCGGCGATGGACCGGATGGCGCAGCAGAACGCGACCACCGCCAACAGCCAGGCCCGGCTGGTGGCCGTCGAAGCGGAAATCAAGGACCTCAAGGCCAAGGCCGACGCCGCCCTCGCCGCCGAGCAGGAAGCCCGGGACCAGGCTGCCGCGGAGAAGCGCAAGGTGGACAAGCTGGTCGCGGACACCTCCGTATTGTCCGACAAGCTCAAGGCCCAGAAGCCCATCATCGAAGCCCGGCTCGCCAGTGTCGAAAAGGCCCACGCCGCGGTGATCGAGGATATCGCCGAACGCCAGCGCCGGCTCATCGAGGAAGCCCGGAAGCGCGAAGAGGCCCGGCTTCGCGCCGAGGCTGCGGAGCGCGCGCGGATTGAGAATGAACGCCGCGCCGCCGAGGCCGCCGCCGCCAATCGGCCAGCGCCACCACCTGTGGCGCCGAGTCCTGTCGCACCGCCTGCGCCAGGAAATGTCAGTGCCTTCGGCCTGCGGCACCCGGTTAACGCTCCGCTGAGTTCAGGATTCGGATGGCGGGACACACCGGTAGGGACCATCGACTACAACGGTACGGGTGGATACAACCATACGGGCCTCGACTATGCGGCGAACTGCGGCACACCCCTGTACGCCCCGGCTGCGGGGGAGGTCTGGTACGCGGATTCGAACGTCCTGCAGGGTGCCGGTACGCGCATCGTCCTGAACCACGGAGTCATCCAGGGCAATGCGCTAGCCACGAACTACTACCACCTCCAAAGCCTGGCTGTGGGTCCAGGGCAACGGGTCAGCGCCGGGCAGTTGATCGGGTATACGGGCAACTCTGGCAACTCGACCGGGTGCCACCTGCACTTTGAGACCGTGCTTAACGGAGTACCAGTCAATCCGCTCTCGCTGATGTAGTCGTAGACTGGAGGGCGTGCCCACTCCCCGAACCGGGGCCAGCCCGTGGGCGGTGATGCTAGCTAAGGAGTTGTGCGGTGCCCAAGGAAAGTGGCCGGAAGGCAGTGGCCACCAATCGGAAGGCCCAGCACGATTACGCCATCCTGGATACCTATGAGGCCGGAATTGCCCTCATGGGAACGGAGGTCAAGTCACTGCGCGCTGGCCGCGCGTCCCTCGTGGACGGGTACGCCGTCTTCTACAATGACGAGCTCTGGCTGGAGGGAATACACATTCCCGAATACACCCAGGGCAGCTGGACCAACCACGCGGTGCGTAGGCGGCGTAAGCTCCTCTTGCACCGGGAGGAACTAACCAAGATCGCCCAAAAAATCCGGGAATCGGGTTTCACGATCGTTCCCCTGCAATTGTATTTTGTCGATGGGCGGGCCAAAGTGGAGATCGCGGTGGCCCGCGGAAAGCGAGACTATGACAAACGGCAGACTTTGCGAGAGAAACAGGATAACCGGGAGGCGCTGCGCGCCATGCGCGAGAAAAACCTTGGTGCCTAGGGTATGAGCAATGTTTTCTGGGACGCCCAAGATGACACCGACGACGACGGCGAGTCCGAACTGCGGTACCGGCGCCCGTGGTGGGTGAGCGGCGGCGCAGTCATTGACCTGTTGCTCCTACTGGCAATCGTTCCGGTTGGAATCCTGTCGCTGATTCCGTTCTTCTTCCTGATCTATATCTACCTGGCCCAGGTACTTGTCTGGGTTTCCCCGCTCCTAGTGGGGTTGAATGCCGCGATCTTCTGGTGGAGCTTCCGCAGGAAACAGGCGGCGACGACAGCACTCGCAGCGCTCGGCCTGGCGTTCGTAGCAGTCTCCTTCGTGGTGCTGCTGCTCTGGCAGGCGCAACTGGTGATCCTCGGCATCCCTTTCTAGGGGCACGAGGAGTATCGGGCGGGAATCATCCGGTAATGCGGTGCGTTAGACTAGGTGTCTGGAAATATACGGCTTTCGCCGGACAGCAGATAGTTGATAACTACACACGGGGATGACAGGTTTCGACGATGTTAGTCGCGACAGGGGAAGCGGGCCGAGGATACAGGGTTATCTCGTTAACGATCTCTGTAAAACAATAAGTGCCGAACAAAAGCGCACTGACTTCGCTCTCGCTGCCTAAGCAGCCAGACTAGTCCGTCAGCCCGGGTTTGCTCTCGTCCCGGATCCTGGCGTCATTTAGAGGGCCACTGCTCTTGGTTTTTGTTGCAGGAACCAAGGGGACTTTTATGCAACTGAGCTTGGCAGCCACTAGTTTGCACGATGGCTGGAGCTGAGAAAAACCGACGCAAACTGCGCCCGGAGAAGCCCTGACAAAACTGCATCGGACGCGGGTTCAATTCCCGCCATCTCCACCATGTGATGTCTCGAGGCATAGTTCTCAGATGTCTCGGGTCATCGTTGACGATAACCCCCTCCCGAAGGAGGGGGTTATCGTCATTTCCTGGCCTGGCAGCCCTCGCCGGGGTGAAATGTGCCCCGCTTGCTGCCCGCGGGCGCGTTGTCAGGGATTCCACTGCGGCTCCCGTTCATAGGTGAGCGTCGCCCGGTACAAGTCCAGTAGGGCTGCCATCCCACCGCTTTTCATGGCCCGCCGTTGCCGCTGCGCTCCGGTGCCCTGATCCCAGACAGACTCCAGCCCCGCAAGCACCCAGTCCGTATCACCCGCGGCGTCGAGCGCGGAGCCGATATAGTCCAGCAGTTGGCCTATCCGGGTCCGCGCCGGAACCAACGCCCCAGCGCGCAGATCCACGCACTGGCCGGTCAGCCCATCGCGGGCCGCCTGCCACAGGGCCGCATCCAGTAGTTCCGGGTGCGGGTCGAAGAGCGGAACATCGGCAACGGCATCTTCGATCGCACGGGCCACGAGCCCGCGCGTGAGGGCGCCAATCAATACCGCATCTTGTGCCTCGAGCTGGGCGTCCGAGCTGCGCAATTCAAGCGTGGGGTAGTTCTCGGACAAACGGGCCATCCAGGTCAGCACGCCCCGGTCGATGATGACGCCGGTGGCTGCGATCGCATCGATACGACGCTCATAGTCCGCGGCGTCCGCGAAGACCGGGGCAATTCCCTGGACGGCCCACCGGCGGTAGTGCACCACGCGCCAGCTACTGAAGCCGCTGTCGCGGTCGAGCCAGAAGGGTGAGTTTCCGCTCAGTGCCGTGATGACCGGGATCCACGGCCTGATCCGGTTCAGCGCGCGAACACCGGTTTCCCGGTCCGGTATCCCCACATGAATGTGCAGCCCGTTGACGAACTGGTCTCCGACAATACCCGGGGCGCTGGCCTTGAGCTCGTGATACCGCTTCTTGTCCGTCAGCTCCGGGTAGTGTGCCTCGATCCGGGGGGCTGCAGCAGTTCCGGCAGCGCAGACGCCAGCTCGGCGGGCGGCAGCCGAGAGCTTTCGGCGGAAATGGAGCAGTGATTCTTCGGCCTGGGTGAGGGTGTCACAGATCGGAGTGGCCGTCTCGATCTGGCAATTGAGCAATTCGCGCTGGATTTCCGCGCGGTTGATGCTGTCAGTGCGTTCGAGCTTGTCCTCGATGTCCGTGGCGCGTGCAACCGGCAGCCCCGTTTTCGGGTCGAGGAGCAGGTACTCCTCTTCGATTCCGAGTGTTCTCATCAAGTACCTCCGGTCAACGGGACGTGGCTCCCACCCAAGTCTAAGCAGGCTGACTAATTATTCCGTTATCGTCCCGGTGCGGGTGCGCGCTTCGTACCTAGGGCATCGTGAAGGTACACCCGGGGTGTGTGCCAAGACTCTCAACCCACAGGGCTCCGGCTGGCTCTGCGCCGAGGTCGAAGGCGGAGTCGGGTTCGCCCCGGTTCATCGCTACGACGAGCGCACCGTCGAATGGCCTGCGTCCGCGCACCACCAGTGGTGTGTCCAGCCCGACCGCGTGGGCTGCGAAGAAACGCAACACCTCAGGATTTTCGTCGCTGATGCGGGCGACCCGGCACGCGTGACCGGTATCGAGCAGCGAGACAGGAACGGCGGACGGCAGGCGGATGCGGCCCTCTGCGGTGGGGATCGGGTCGCCGTGGGGATCTCGGGCAGGCCTTCCAAGCTTCACATCGAGGCGTTCGATGAAAGCGTCGGACACCGTGTGCTCGAGCAGTTCCGCCTCGTCGTGGACTTCATCCCAGCGGTACCCGAGTTCCTCCACCAGGAAGGTTTCCACCAGCCGGTGCCGGCGGACCATGACCAGAGCCAGGCTCCGGCCGGCGGCGGTGAGACGGATGGGACTGTACTTTTGATGCTCGGCCAGACCCAGATCAACCAATTTGCGCACCATTTCGGTTACTGAGGAGTTGGCCACGGAGAGCCTGGCCGCCAGGCGGGAGGCCGTGATCGGCGCTTCCTGCCATTCAGTGAAGGCATAAATAGCCTTCACATAGTCCTGCACGCTCGTCGAATCGATACTCATATTCCCGGGCGTGGCCGCTTTCCTGCTGGCCACCTCAGGATCCCTCGGGGATGGCAACGGCGGTGTCGGCACCCGGCCCCGGGGTCCGGGCGCGTCGTCGCAAATGTTGGAAGAGCAGACCGTTGGGCGGGGCCAGCAGGTATACGGCCGTGAAGGCGACAGATTGTGCCAGGACGACGGCGGCGCCGGTGGAAATGTCTAGGTAATAGCTTGCGTAAATGCCGGCGATTGCCGCCGCAACAGTAATGCCGACCGCGACGATCAGCATCCGGTCGAAGCTGCGGGTGAGCAGGAATGCGGTGGCGCCTGGAGTGATCAGCATGGCGACCACCAGGATGATTCCTACGGCCTGCAGTCCCACTACCACGCTGAGGGCGAGCAGCCCGAGCAGGAGTGCGGATAGGAACCGGGTATTCAGTCCCAGCACGTGGGCATGAGTGCGGTCAAAAGCTAGGAGCGTGAGATCCTTGCGCTTGAGGAGCAGGATGGTCAGCGTCAGCAGCCCTAGCAGCAGCACCTGCCAGAGTTCTCCATCGGTGACACCGAGGACGTTGCCGAAGAGAATATGCATCAGGTCGATCTGGGAGGGCGTGCTGGACACAATGGCCAGGCCTGCAGCGAATAATGCTGTGAAAACCACGCCGATCACGGTGTCCGGCTTGAGTTTGCTGGTCGATTTAACGGCGCCGATGAGCGCGACGGCACCAGCTCCAAAAACAAAAGCGCCGATGGAAAACGGAATACCGACAATATAGGCCAGAGCCACTCCGGGCAGGACCGCATGGGAAACCGCGTCACCCATCAGCGACCAACCCATCAAGATCAGCCAACAGGACAGCACGGCGGAGACCACCGCCGCAGCGAGGGTGACGGCAAGGGCCCGGGTCAGGAAGCCGTACTGCAGTGGTTCGACAATCCAGTTCAACAGTTCCATGTCAGGAGTCCTCCCGGACGGCGGGTTGGCCGAAGGCTTGCGCCAGATTTTCGTGGGTCAGCACCTCCGCAGGTTCGCCGTGGGCCAGGACTCGGTTGTGCAGCAGGATAGCCTCGTTGCATAACTGCGGGATTCCCGCCAGGTCGTGGGTGGAGACCAGCACGGTTTTTCCTTCGTCGCGTAATTCCTTCAATAGTGCAACCATGGTGGCCTCGCTGGTCCTGTCCACTCCGGCGAACGGCTCGTCGAGCAGTAGCAGCGGGGCGTCCTGGGCGATGCTGCGGGCGACGAAAGCCCGTTTGCGCTGGCCGCCGGAGAGTTCCCCGATCTGGCGCCGCCGCAGGTCGGATAGCCCTACGCGGGCGAGCGCCGCACCGACGGCGTGGCGGTCGTGCTCGGAGGGGCGCCGGGTAGCTCCCATATGCCGGTATCTGCCCATCAACACCACATCCTCCACGGAGACCGGGAAGTCCCAGTCCACATCTTCGGCCTGGGGAACATAGCTGACGAACCCCTGTCGGCGCGCGGTGAGGTTATCGCACCCGAACAGGCGCACTGATCCGGAGTCCGGTTGCAGCAGGCCCATCAGGGATTTGAACAGCGTCGATTTTCCGCTGCCGTTGACCCCCACAAGCCCACAGATGCGGCTCGGGAGGATGCGCACGGTGACGTTGTCGAGAGCCCGGACGTCCTGATAGCTCACGGTCAGTGCCTCGACGTGCAGCGCCGCCGGCGGATCCCCAATGCGTGAGGTGCCGGGTGTCGCGGTCATGGTGTGAGGCCTTTCGTGATGAGCGCGATATCGTAGCGCAGCAATTCGAGAAACGAAGGGACAGGCCCTCCTGGGGCTGAGAGCGAGTCGACGTAGAGCGGGCCGTGGAGGGTGGCGCCGGTGCTTGCCGCAACTTGTTCCTGCGCCGACGGATTCACCGTCGACTCGCAGAAGACGGCTTCTACCTCATGCTCGCGGACGAAGTCGATGACATGCATGATCTGCCGGGGCGTGCCTTCGGCGTCCGCGTTGACGGGCCAAAGGAACGCCTCGGCCAGCCCCGCATCGCGGGCAAGGTAGGAAAATGCCCCTTCGCAGGACACCAGTGCGGCGCCGGAGGGTAATGCATCAACGGCCGAGCGCAATTCCTCCAGCATGGCCTGCAACTGCTCCTGAAGTCTGGCGCCGTTCGCCTGAAAGTCGCTGCTGTGTTCCGGGCTTAGTTCGCTGAGTGCACGAACAGTGTTTTTGACATACGTCTGGGCGGCCAACGGGGACATCCAGGCATGCGGATTCGCCAGACCGGCGTAGTCTCCGGAACGGATGTCCACTGGGGGGACGCCTTCGGAGAGCACGACATGGGGAGCGTCGACGGAGAGCAGGAACCGTGTGAACCACCGTTCGAGCCCGAGGCCGTTGTCGAGGATCAGGTCGGCTCCCTGCGCGCGGACCAGATCCGACGGAGTCGGTTCGTACCCGTGGATTTCCGCACCGACTTTGGTAATCGATTCCACC
>DGBL01000111.1:0-3502 GCA_002384315.1 Micrococcaceae bacterium UBA4005
CTGAACTCCTCCGAGGTGCTGGTGCGTGAGCGCTGCAGCGCGTCCGTCGGCACCGACACCTTTGAACTCAGCCCGGACCAGGCGGGCAATGCCGCGCTCATCGCCGCGATCGCGGTGGAGCGTGGTCTGCCGGCACGGGCGGTGTCGATCGCGCTGGCAACCGCCATCCAGGAGTCGGGGCTGCGCAACCTCGATCATGGCGACCGGGCCGGGCCGGACTCGCGCGGGCTGTTTCAGCAGCGCCCCTCCCAAGGGTGGGGCAGCGCGGAACAGGTTATGGATCCCGTATATGCTGCCGGTGCGTTCTATGATGCGCTGGTCAAGGTTCCGGGCTACGAAACCCTGCCGCTCACCGAGGCCGCCCAGACCGTGCAGCGAAGCGCCTACCCCGCGGCCTACGCCGACCATGAAGCCGAAGGACGAGCGTTCGCCTCCGCCCTGACCGGGCACTCCCCAGCGGCGCTGAACTGCGTGTTGCGCGAGGCCTCCGCCAGCACAGATATCGAAGCGGCCCGGACGGCCATCGAGGAGGCTTTCGGTGCGGTGGAGACCGGCGCCGACGGCGGCGAGCTGGGCCTGCGTGCCTCGGGAACCCGTGGATGGGCAGCCGCTGCCTGGGGGGTCGCCAACGCGCGGACGCTGGGCATTGCGGGCGTTTCCTTCGGAGGACTTGAATGGGTACGGGCGGAACGCAGCTGGCGCCCCGCCGGGACGGACACCGGGCTGGTGACCTTCACCACCCTGGCCCCGCCCGCGGCCGCTCAGGCGAGCATGCGCACCACGGGCTCCACGTAGCTCCGGAACCGGGGCTCGTCCACGGCCAGATCCTGGCAGAGGAGCAGTACGTGCGGCTCCACCCACCATGCGCGTTGGGCGCCCAGGGGCAGCTCCACGATCTCGAGGTCGAACGCGCGGCTCTTCCGCCCCAGATCCAGTTCGCGTTCCTCCACGATCCGCGCCAGCAGCGACTCCACCCTGCCTGCACCGCGGGCAGCCACATGGAGAACATAATCGGCGCACCGTTCCTGGGCCCATTCGCCAGCAGCTCCGCTGTGCGCCCGAGCAAGCAAGCGCAGCGCAGGCATTCCACGCAGTGAGGAAAACTCCGGCAGTGCCGGGCACTGGGCGCTGGCGATACGGCCCCTGAGCAGGCTGCGCCACCAGGCCTCCCACTCAACCTGAAGGGTCGCGTAACTTCCAGCCTGCGCTACGACCCGGCGCTCGTCCTGCGGCTTCACCCGGGGACGCAGCAGAGGAAGCCGCGGGGANNCCGATGACCCCGAGCCCGGCACGATCACGCAGATACAGTGCCACGAGCAGCGCCTCGGAGGTATCAACCGTGAAGGTTGCACCAGCGCCGCCGGAGGGAATGATCATGGGGCTCCTTCACCGGCCATGGGTGCTTCTCCAAGGGTAGACCCAGATATCGCAGCCTTCCAGCCTTCCAACGCAGGGGCGAACCCGCGTGGCGCCTAAACTGTATTCCATGAAGATTCTCGTGACCGGCGGCACCGGCTATATCGGCTCGCATGCGGTTCTTGCCTTGTTGGAAGCGGGCCACGACGTGGTGGTGATCGATAACCTCTCCAACTCCAGTGAAATGTCCCTGCACCGGATCAGGGAAATCACCGGCCGCACAGCGTGCTTCCACCGGGTCGATCTGCTTGACGAGGTCGGGCTGGAGAATGTGTTCCGGGAAGAACGGGTGGACGCCGTCATCCATTTCGCCGGGCTGAAAGCGGTCGGCGAATCAGTGGAGGAACCCCTGCGCTACTACCGCAACAATGTGTCCGGGACGCTGAACCTGTTGCGCGTCATGGAGGATCAGGGTGTACGCACCATCGTCTTCAGCTCCTCAGCGACGGTCTACGGCGCCACGGAGGAAGCTCCTTTGACCGAGAAAATGCCGCTGGACGCCGTTAACCCCTACGGGCGGACCAAGGAACAGATCGAAGACATCCTCAGCGACCTCGGCGCAGCCGACAGACGGTGGAGCATCGCGCTGCTGCGCTATTTCAATCCGGTAGGAGCGCACGAGTCGGGGCTTATCGGCGAGGATCCCACCGGCATTCCCAACAACCTGCTGCCCTTTGTCGCCCAGGTTGCGGTAGGCCGGCGCGAGAAGGTCATGGTCTTCGGAAACGACTACCCGACTCCAGACGGAACCGGGATCCGCGATTACATCCACGTGGTGGACCTTGCCGCTGGCCACCTGGCGGCGCTGAACTACCTCGGCAACCACAGCGGCGTCCACCGCTGGAATCTGGGGACGGGACAGGGATCTTCGGTGCTGGAAGTGCTCAGCGCTTTCTCCGCCGCCGTCGGACGCCCTGTCCCGTACGAGTTCGCACCACGCCGCCCGGGCGACGCGGCCGTCAGCTACGCCGATCCGTCCGCCGCGCTGGCCGATCTCGGCTGGTCCGCCCACCGGACACTGGCGAGCATGTGCGCGGACCATTGGCGCTGGCAGAAGAACAACCCGGACGGTTATCCGGCGACTTAGCGAGCCGGGTAGTTGCGTTCCGGTTCGCCCGTGTACAGCTGCCGGGGGCGCCCGATCTTGGTCTGCGGGTCCTGCATCATCTCGCGCCACTGGGCGATCCAGCCCGGGAGCCGTCCGATCGCGAAAAGCACGGTGAACATCTTTTCCGGGAAGCCCATCGCCTTGTAGATGAGGCCCGTATAGAAGTCCACATTTGGATAGAGCTTGCGCTCGATGAAGTAGTCGTCGGCGAGGGCCTTTTCCTCGAGCCGCATGGCGATCTCCAGCAGTTCGTCGTTTCCGCCCAGACGGCTGAGGACATCATGCGCGGTGGCCTTGACGATCGTCGCCCGGGGGTCGTAGTTCTTGTAGACCCGGTGTCCGAAGCCCATGAGCTTGACGCCGTCCTCCTTATTTTTGACCTTCTCCATGAACTCCTCCGGCTTAACGCCGGTGGACTTGATGTCGCGGAGCATGTTCAGTACTGCCTCGTTGGCCCCTCCGTGCAGCGGGCCGAAAAGGGCGTTGATCCCGGCGGACACCGAGGCGAACATGTTGGCGTTGGAACTGCCCACCAGCCGGACGGTGGAGGTGGAGCAGTTTTGCTCGTGGTCCGCGTGCAGGATCAGCAGCAGATCGAGGGCTTTGACCATCAGCGGGTCGAGCTCGTAGGGCTCCGCGGGTAAGCCGAAGGACAGCCGCAGGAAATTTTCCACGAGGTTCATCGAGTTGTCCGGATAGAGCATGGGCTGGCCGATGGACTTCTTGTGGGCGTAGGCGGCAATCACCGGCAACTTGGCCATCAGTCGGAAGGTGGAGAGTTCCACCTGCTCGTCGTCGAAGGGGTCCAGCGAGTCCTGGTAGAACGTCGAGAGCGCCGAGACTGCCGAGGAGAGCACCGGCATCGGGTGCGCATCGCGCGGGAAGCCGCCGAAGAAACCCTTGAGCTCCTCGTGCAGCAGGGTGTGTCTGCGGATCCGGCCGTCGAAGCCGCTGAGCTCCTCGGGGGTGGGAAGGTTT
>DGBL01000111.1:3584-4129 GCA_002384315.1 Micrococcaceae bacterium UBA4005
CCGTTGTTGCCTTCGTTGGCTGGCACCACTGGGAGGCTGAGTTCGCCACCGTCGTAGTGCAGGGCGGCACCGTTTCGCTCGGTCATGGGCTCTCCTTCAGGAGGTGGAGTGGCATCATCTTAACGCGGGCCCCGGTGATCCGCCCGCGGTGGCATATTCAGCTGAAACGCTACCGGCTGGCAGCGCCCTATCACTAATCGGCCGGATCTTCGTTGTGCAATAGCAACAGTGAGAGCCGCGCAGCCTGGCCNNNNGCCCACTAATCGTCCCACGGCGGCGTCGATCCGTTCATCCGAGCCAGTCAGTGCGATGCGCACGAAGCCGTTTCCGGCCTCGCCATAGAAGCTGCCCGGGCCGACTACGATACCGAGTTCGGCAAACCGATCCACTGTCTCCCACGTCGGCGATCCATCCGAGGCCCACAGGTACAGTCCGGCGTCGGAGTCGCTGATTGTCAGGCCGAACTCCTGCAGTGCGGGGATTAGCCGGGCCCGCCGTTCGCGGTACAGGTTTTTCTGCGCCTGCACGTGGCAGTCGTCTCCCAG
>DGBL01000158.1 GCA_002384315.1 Micrococcaceae bacterium UBA4005
TATTGTGCCTACTTTTCTCGGATTTGAATTCGAACCGCAGCCTTGGTCCCATCGCAGCTATCGGTATCGGGTTCGCGCTGGCCGCCGCCCTGAGCCTGCTGCCGGCGTTGCTCCTGATCTTCGGGCGTAGCGCCTTCTGGCCAGTGCGCCCGCGCGTGCGCGGGCATCGCCATATCGAATCACCCGCCGACGGGCTGGCCGGGACGCAGGAGTTGCGCGGACTATGGCGGCGCGTCGCGGTGCTAGTGGGCAGCAGGCCGCGGAGCGTCTGGGCTGCGAGCTTGATGATTCTGTTCGCAGGCGCACTTGGTTTGACCCAACTCCAGGCCAGTGGCGTGCCGCAATCCGAGCTGATCCTTGCCCCGTCGAACGCGGTTGACGGACAGGATGCCCTAGGACGGCACTTCGACGCCGGTTCCGGGAGCCCGCTCACCGTGGTTGCCCCGCAGGCAGAACAGGACGCTGCGCTCGCACTGCTGCTCGGCCAGGACTCAGTCTCCTCTGCTGAAGCGGCCCGAAGCGCGGGAGGGGAGGTTATGGTGCGTCAGGGCAGAGTGCTGATCGAGGCCACGCTCGAGGTCCAGGCGGATTCGCAAGCAGCGGAAACGGCAGTGCGGGAACTGCGGAGCGCGTTCGACGCCGCCGGTTCCTCAGCGTTGGTCGGCGGAGTGAGCGCCACTGCCGTGGATACCAACGACACCGCCCGCGCAGACCTGTTCACCATTATTCCGCTGGTCCTCCTGGTGATTCTGCTGGTGCTGATCGTGCTGCTGCGCTCCATCGTGGCCCCGGTGCTGTTGGTGCTTACAGTCGCGCTCTCCAATGCGACAGCGTTGGGTGTTTCCGCTCTGGTGTTCAACCACGTCTTCGGATTTGCCGGCGCAGACGCATCCGTTCCACTGTTTGCCTTCGTGTTCTTAGTAGCCCTCGGGGTGGACTACAACATTTTCCTGATGACGCGGGTGCGCGAGGAAGCACTGGTGCTCGGCACCCGGGCCGGCATTCTGCGCGGGCTGGGAGCGACGGGCGGAGTGATCACCTCGGCCGGCGTCGTCCTCGCAGCCACCTTCGCAGCGCTCGGGGTGATCCCGATCCTCTTTCTCGCCCAGATCGCGTTCGTCGTCGCATTCGGTGTGTTGCTCGATACCGTGCTGGTCCGTTCGTTGCTGGTACCAGCCATCGCCTACGATCTCGGGCCGAAACTCTGGTGGCCCTCGCAACTGGCGCGGAGCGAGGCGCGGGCGGGGTAAAAGCCAGCAGTGCACGTTTGACCAACACGCTTGCATCAGTCCGGGTGGCGCGCATAACGTAATTCGGATTCCCGGCTGATACGAAGAGGTTTCACCCATGTCCTTCCGATACACTGCAATTTTCGCGACCGTTGCCATCACCGCAACCAGCCTGACGGGTGTGGCTGATGCCCGCGCCAGCGTCGTCGACACTTCCCCGCCGGGGGCGAATGATTGGTCCTGCGAACCAACCGCGGAAGACCCCACTCCCGTGGTTCTGGTTCCGGGGACATTCGAGACGATGCGCAAGAATTGGTCCACGCTTTCACCGGTTCTTGCGGGGCAGGGACGCTGCGTTTTCGCCTTGGACTACGGGACGACGAACGGAATTCCGGCGAGCGGGCCGGTGTCTGACTCGGCTGCAGAGCTCGCCGTCTTCGTGGATGAGGTGCTCCGAGCGACGGGGGCGCAACAGGTGGATCTTGTGGGGCACAGCCAAGGCGGAATGATGCCGCGGTACTACCTTGGTTTCCTGGGTGGCGCCCCGAAGGTAAACCATCTGGTGGGCATAGCCCCGTCGAACCACGGCACTGCGGGGGTTATTGCGCCATCTCCCGAAGAATTTGCCTTAGGGACGGGCAATGCTGGATTCTTCTGCCAGGCGTGTGCGGACCAGGAGGCAGGATCGGCGTTCCTCACCAAGTTGAACTCCATCGGTGACACCGTCGAGGGTCCGTCCTATACCGTAATCTCCACCAAGTACGACGAAGTGGTCACACCCTACGAAAGCCAGTTCCTGGATGGGCCGGAAGGGCAAGTCACCAATATCACCATCCAGGACAAATGCCCGCTGGATTTCGTCGAGCACGACCAGGCGCCAAATGATCCAGTAGTGCACCAGCTTGTATCGGACGCCCTGCGGCAGGCTGGGCCAGCCGACCCGCGGTACCAGCCAGAGTGCTTGTAGGCGCACCCTTTCGAGCCCCCGCCAGGACTTGAGCGTNNAGAACGCTCAATCTTGTGACCCGGCGGATGAGCGGCAGGCATATCCGGGCTGTGGAAAGGAAAATTGCATGTCACGTGCAGTAGGCATTGACCTTGGAACAACAAACTCGGTTGTCTCCGTCCTGGAAGGTGGAGAGCCCACCGTCATCGCGAACGCCGAAGGCGCCCGCACCACCCCGTCGATCGTGGCTTTTTCGAAGGCTGGCGAGGTGCTGGTGGGCGAGATCGCCAAGCGGCAGGCCGTGAACAACATCGACCGCACCATCTCCTCCGTCAAGCGCCACATGGGCACTGACTGGACCATCGACGTTGACGACAAGAAATACACGCCACAGGAAATCTCGGCGCGCATCCTGCAGAAGCTCAAGACCGACGCCGAATCCTACTTGGGTGAGAAAGTCACCGACGCCGTGGTTACCGTCCCTGCGTACTTCAACGACGCCGAGCGC
>DGBL01000224.1 GCA_002384315.1 Micrococcaceae bacterium UBA4005
GGGGATCGAGGCGCAGACGCTGGCCAACCTGTATCTGGCGATGGAAAACGACCTCACGATCATTCCTGTGCTCAACAAGATCGACCTTCCCGCCGCCCAACCGGAAAAATACGCCGCCGAGCTGGCTCATCTGATCGGTGGAAACCCCGAGGATGTACTGCAGGTTTCCGGTAAGACCGGGGCTGGTGTCGAAGCGTTGCTGGACAAAATTGTCAAGGACCTGCCAGCACCCCAGGGGAACCCCGACGCGCCAGCCCGCGCCATGATCTTCGATTCCGTCTACGACACCTACCGCGGCGTGGTTACCTATGTGCGGGTTATCGATGGCATGCTGCATCCGCGCGAACGCATCCAGATGATGTCCACCCGCGCTACCCACGAACTGCTCGAGATCGGAGTCAGCTCGCCCGAACCCACGCCGTCCAAAGGGCTCGGTGTCGGAGAGGTGGGCTACCTGATTACTGGGGTGAAGGACGTCCGCCAGTCAAAGGTGGGAGATACCGTCACCAACTTTGCCAAACCAGCTACTGCATCCCTGCCCGGTTACGCCGACCCGAAGCCGATGGTTTTCTCCGGCCTCTATCCGCTGGACGGCACCGATTACCCGGTGCTGCGTGATGCGCTGGACAAACTGAAACTCAACGATGCCGCCCTGGTCTACGAGCCAGAAACCTCTGCAGCGCTGGGATTTGGCTTCCGCGTCGGGTTCCTCGGCTTGCTGCACTTGGAAATCGTCCGCGAACGGTTGGAACGCGAATTCAACCTGGACCTGATTTCCACCGCTCCGAATGTTGTGTATGAAGTCACGCTCGAGGACCAACAAGTCATCACTGTGACCAACCCGAGTGAATTTCCGTTGGGAAAGATCAACGCGGTTCGCGAACCCATGGTCGCCGCCACGATCCTGGCCCCGAACGAGTTCGTCGGTTCGATTATGGAGCTCTGCCAAGGCCGGCGCGGGCAGATGCGCGGTATGGACTACCTCTCCGAAGACAGGGTGGAGCTTCGCTACTGGATGCCGTTGGCGGAGATCGTCTTCGACTTTTTCGATCTGCTGAAGTCCAAGACCCGCGGTTACGCCTCGCTCGACTGGAAGGCTGACGGCGACCAGGTAGCTGACCTCGTCAAAGTGGATATATTGCTTCAGGGAGAGCAAGTCGACGCGTTCAGCGCCATCACCCACCGTGACAAGTCCTATGCCTATGGCGTCATGATGACCGGAAAACTTCGGGAACTGATTCCCCGGCAGCAGTTCGAAGTGCCCATCCAGGCTGCCATCGGGTCCAGGATCATCGCCAGGGAAAGCATCCGTGCCATCCGGAAGGATGTGTTGGCGAAATGCTATGGAGGCGATATCACGCGTAAACGCAAGCTGCTGGAGAAGCAGAAAGAGGGCAAGAAGCGTATGAAAATGGTGGGTCGTGTCGAGGTCCCGCAGGAGGCCTTCATCGCTGCATTGTCCTCCGACGAGTCGAAAGACAAAGCCAAAAAGTGACATCACCCAGGGGTGGCGCCGTCGGCTCCTGCGCTCTGAACAGGTGCGTATCCCGTGGCTAGCCTGCTGCCGCTCGGCAGCCCCGCGCCAGCCGATGGCGCGCTTCCGGCTTCCGCTTTCGACGGCGCAGCAGACAGGGCATTCGGTCTATATGTGCATATCCCCTTTTGCGCGGTCCGGTGCGGATATTGCGACTTCAACACATACACCGCGGCGGAGCTCGGTGGCGGGGGAGCCCGGGACCAGTATGCTGCAGCGGTGCTGCAGGAGCTGGCTGTGGCGCGCACGGTGCTCGCCGCTGCCGGTCAACCTGCGCGTGCGCTCTCGAGCGTTTTTTTCGGCGGCGGAACTCCCACTCTGCTCCCCGCGTCCGACCTTGCACTAATCCTCCGCACCGCCGTCGGCTTATGGGGGATTGACACGGATGCGGAAGTCAGCACCGAAGCGAATCCGGATTCGGTGACTAGGGAATCATTGGCGGCCCTCGCCGAGGCCGGTTTCACTAGGGTGTCCTTCGGCATGCAGTCAGCGGTACCCCATGTGCTGAAGGTCCTGGAGCGCACCCATTCACCCGCCAGCGTGCCCCGGGCAGTCCGATGGGCGCGGGAGGCAGGCCTAGCCGTGAGCGTCGACTTGATCTATGGAACGCCCGGTGAGTCGGTTGAGGACTGGAGAACTTCCCTGCGGACAGCCCTAGAGCTGAATCCCGACCATATATCGGCCTATTCGCTGATCATTGAAGACGGCACAAAACTTGCACGACATATCCGGCGCGGCATTGTCCCACCGATCGACGAGGACGACCACGCCGAGAAGTACGTGGTCGCGGATGAAATGTTCCGCCAGGCAGGTCTGGACTGGTACGAGGTGAGTAACTGGTCGCGATCGAGGAAGCAGCAGTGCCGGCATAACTTGGCCTACTGGAAGGGCTCGGATTGGTGGGGCGCCGGCCCCGGGGCCCATTCGCATGTGGGCGGAGTGCGTTGGTGGAACGTGAAGCATCCCAGCGCGTATGCGACTGCGCTCCATGAAGGGCGTTCGCCGGCTGCAGGACGGGAAGTTCTCGATGGGGATGCCCGCTATGTGGAGGACATCATGTTGCGTGCCCGCCTGCGCGAAGGCATCCCGCTGGAACGGCTGAGGCCCGCCGGAATTCAGGCTCTTCCGGAATTATGCGCCGACGCTCTGGTGGAAACAGCGTCCTCCAGCGGAACCGCCGTCGTGCTCACTGACCGCGGCAGGCTGCTTGCCGACGCCGTCGTCCGCCGTCTGCTACCGGACTGAGTCCGGTGCAAGCGGCCAGCCGTGGGCGCCGAAAGCGTTAGCGGATCAGGCGCAGGTTGTAGTCGTACCGGTAGGGGCGGCCACGGTTGACCTGGATTCCAGCGATCACCGAGTAAACGGTCAGACCCACCCAGATGAGCGCGTTGACGACGGCGAACAAACCGCCGACGACGGGAAGCAGGGATAAGAGAAGTGCCGCCAGCGCCACTACCGTCGGAGGCAGCGTGAAGTTGAGGGCTTCCTTGGATTCCTGGGCGGTGAAGGGGCCCCGATCCTTGAAAATCAGGTAGATCACCAGCGAGGGCAGAAACCCCAGAATCCCCCCGAAATGAGCCAAGGTCGCAAACTGGCGGTCCTCTGAGGCAGTCAGGGGCTGTGCGGAGGAGGGCATCGCCTGATACTCGGGATTCGTAGCCTCCCGGCCTGCGTCGGGTGCGGGCTGCTCGTGTTGGTCGGCGGTGTTGGACAACGGAATTCCTTTTCAACATGCTGCTGGTGCGTGGTGATGATTATCTAAGGGTACTTCCAGATCGTGCGGCCTGCATCACCGGGCTGGCGGGAGCGGTGCCGTTCGATCGTCCACGCCAGCAGTGAGGAAGTCGATCACTTCTTCCACCCGACCGAGGAGCGAGGGCTCCAGATCCGCGTATGTGCTAACCGCTCCGAGCACACGTTGCCATCCGTGGGCTACGTCCCGCTGGTCGGCGTTGGGCCAGCCCAGCGCTGCCAGTACACCGGTCTTCCAGTCCTGGCCACGGGGAATTACCGGCCAGCTCCCAAAGCCAAGAGTCGAGGGTTTTACTGCCTGCCAGACATCGATGTACGGGTGGCCAACAATCAGCACATTCCCGTGTGCGCCGCGGACTGACATGGCCTCCTGCGCGATGCGGGCCTCCTTGGTCCCGGGGAGCAGATGGTCGACCAGAATTCCAAGCCGCCGTGACGGGCCCGGGTCGAAGGCGCTGACCATACCCTTGAGATCGTCGATTCCGTGGAGTGGTTCGACGACTATCCCCTCATGGCGCAGGTCGTCCCCCCAGACTTTTTCCACGAGTTCGGCGTCGTGCTTGCCCTCGACCCAGATGCGGCTGGCCCGGGCCACCCGTGCACGGCTAGTGGGCGCCTTGACCGACCCTGATGCAGTGCGGCGACTACCCGACATCGTGCTCGACTGCGGCGCAATCACCTCCACTGGATTCCCGTCGACCAGGAACCCGTACCCAATACGGAAGCTCCGCCTTTTACCTTTCCGGTCCTCAAGGACCATCAGGTGCAGGCCACCGGATTTTTCGACCCGGACGACGGCGCCCACAAATCCGGTCTGGACGTCTTCGAGTACTAGGTTCGGCTGCGCTGGTACCTGCGGCAGCGCTACACTCCGGGGTGCGGAAATATCCTGTGGACCCCACGTGAATCCGGCCACTATCGAACCCACTTTCACAGCCCAGCGCGCGGATTCGGCCGGTTTTTCCAATGCTAACAATTCTTCCGGACGTACTAGACTTAGCACTTGGGCGTGTTGAGTGCTAAACAATTTTCTGTACTCAAACGCACGATATCCATAATTCCGCGGGAGGTGAAAAGGTGAGCGAACCACGTCGCTTGGAGGTCTTGAGGGCCATTGTCGAAGACTATGTGCACTCCCGGGAGCCGGTCGGATCCAAGGCGCTCGTTGACCGGCACCATCTGGGCGTATCTTCGGCGACAATCCGCAACGACATGGCGGTTCTGGAGGAGGAGGGGTTGATAACAGCTCCCCACACCAGCGCTGGACGGATCCCAACGGACAAGGGCTACCGGTTGTTCGTGGACCGTATCTCCGAGGTCAAACCGCTCTCTGGACCGGAAAAGCGTGCAATCCAGAGTCTGCTCGAGGGTGCAGAAGACCTTGAGGATGTCATTGATCGCACGGTCCGTATCCTCGCGCAGCTCACCAATCAGGTTGCTGTGGTTCAGTTCCCTCGCCTAGGGAACGCCGCCGTGCGGCATATCGAATTTGTCCTCCTAGCCCCCCAACAGGTTTTGGTGGTGCTGATCGCAACCAGTGGCGTGGTGCAGCAGCGCGTGGTACCTCTTGGACAGACTGTCGCCGAAGCGGATCTGGCCGACCTGAAACAGCATTTCCTCGGAGCTCTGGCTGGGATCACCCTCTCGGCGCTTCCGCGGGAGTCGCCGCACGCCGTGGCCTCGCTGCCGCAGGGAATACGCCCTGTGGGGCATGTGTTGGCATCGGTACTCGAGCAGCTCGCGTCAATGGGGCGCGAAGACCGGATCGTCATGGCAGGCACAGCGAACCTTGCGCGCTCCACTGTGGATTTTCCGCTCAGTATCGGACCGGTACTCGAGGCGTTGGAGGAACAAGTGGTGATGTTGCGACTCCTGACCGAAATGGAGCAGGATGCGCGTGGCGTCTCCGTGCGAATAGGCCACGAGAACCCTTACGGTGGGTTATCCGAGGCTTCCGTCATTGCAACGGGTTACGGACCGGATGCGCTGGCGAAACTAGGTATCCTCGGACCGACCCGGATGGACTATCCAACATCCATGGCAGCGGTGCGGGCAGTGGCCCGCTATCTTTCGCGCATACTTGCCGACTAGCTTTGGCCATTATGCGGAATCGAACGTATCGACAATCGACAGGAAGTGATGGGCAGGAGTGAGTAATCACTATGAAGCGCTCGGCGTAGCGCAGGACGCAACCGGCGAGGAAATCAAGA
The DNA here is from genome assembly GCA_002384315.1 of Micrococcaceae bacterium UBA4005. Classification (GTDB taxonomy): domain Bacteria; phylum Actinomycetota; class Actinomycetes; order Actinomycetales; family Micrococcaceae; genus Arthrobacter_D. Next base: position 5,497 of record DGBL01000224.1, read on the forward strand.
AGGCCTACCGGAAACTGGCGCGCAAGCTTCATCCAGATGTGAACACCGAGCCGACTGCGTCGGACGAGTTTAAACGGGTCAGCCATGCTTACGAGGTGCTCTCGGATCCGAACAAGCGACGGATCTACGACACGACTGGCAACGAAAATGGCAACGATAACGGGTTCGGGGGCGGGTATTCCGGACAAGGTTTCGCATTCCAGGATATCTTTGACAGCTTCTTCGGCGGTTCGGGTGGAGGCGGCGCCCCCTCTCGGGTCCGGCGCGGCCAGGACGCGCTGATCAACCTGCGCGTCGATCTCAAAGAGGCGGTGTTCGGCGGCGCCAAGAAAATCGACGTCGAAACAGCCGTCGTGTGCCCCAGCTGCGAGGGGTCGTGCTGCCAGCCCGGCACAGCTCCGCGCACCTGTGATATCTGCCGTGGAGCCGGTCAGGTTCAGCGCGCCGTCCGCTCAATTCTCGGCCAGGTGATGACAAGCGCGCCGTGCGGTTCCTGCCGGGGATTCGGAACTATCATTCCCTCTCCCTGCCATGAATGCAGTGGCGAAGGGCGTGTCCGGGCGCGGCGAAGCCTGAACATCAAGGTTCCAGCCGGGGTGGCGACCGGGACCCGGATCCAGCTCAGCGGGCAGGGTGAAGCCGGGCCAGCGGGCGGACCGCTGGGCGATCTCTATGTGGAAATCCGCGTCGCCTCGGATCCGACATATCTTCGCGATGGCGACGATCTACATGTCACGCTCAGCATTCCGATGACCGCGGCAGCCCTGGGGACGACCGTTGAGTTGGATACTTTCGACGGTATGCGGGAACTTGCTGTGCGGACGGGGGCCCAGTCCGGGGAAATCATCACGCTGCGCGGCCTCGGTGTTACCCACCTGCGCGGAAGCGGCCGGGGGGACCTGCGCGTGCATGTCAATGTCGAAACCCCCCGGAATCTCGATCCGGCCCAGGAGGACCTGCTCCGGCAGCTCGCAACACTCCGTGGCGAGGAAGCGCCGGAAGGTCAGCTCGCCAGCAGCGGCTCCGGTGTCTTTGCGCGTCTACGGGAGCGACTGGGAAACCGGTAACCGTGACCAACCCGCTATTTTTCGCTGCGGAAGGCGCCCTCGCGCATGCGGCGCCCGGCCACACTGTCGAGGTGTCTGGCGACGAGGCGCGCCATGCCCTAGCAGTTCGCCGCCTCAGTGTGGGCGAGACTGTCGACGTCGGAGACGGCCGGGGAACTAGGGTGACGGGGGAGATCTCCGCTGGGGCAAAAGGTGTGCTGACAGTGCTCGTGCGGACAGTGAGCTACGAGGCAGAACCAGTGTCCCGGATCACTCTGGTCCAGGCACTGGCAAAGGGTGACCGCGATGCACAGGCTATAGAAATGGCCACTGAGTTCGGCGTCGACGCGGTCCGGCCCTGGCAGGCAGACCGGAGTATTGTCCGTTGGCGGGCAGATAAAGCTGCCAAGGGCGCGCACAAATGGAGGGGGATTCTCCGGGCTGCAGCCAAGCAGTCCCGCCGGGCCTGGATCCCAGAAGTCCTCCCGCTGGTCGATTCGGGTACGCTGACCGCTGCGCTCTCGGGGGAGGGCCATGTGCTGGTCCTGCATGAGGATGCGCCCGATTACCTCGCCGATGTTTATCGTCGACTCTGTAGCGATACTGGCTCTGCC
>DGBL01000093.1:0-5170 GCA_002384315.1 Micrococcaceae bacterium UBA4005
TCGGAGTTCCAGCAGTCCGTGACGTACAAACGTGCACTGGAAGGCGAGCTCGCCGCTACCGTGTCAGCACTCGACGGTGTGCGGAACGCTTCGGTGCGCCTGGCGATTCCGGAAGATACGGTCTTCGTCGCCGAGAAATCGGAACCCACCGCATCGGTGTTTGTGGAGACGGAGAACGGCGTCAATCTCAGCACCGATCAGGTGCAGGCCATCGTGCATCTGACATCTTCCTCGATTGACGGCATGAAGGCTGAAAACGTCGCAGTCATCGATGCCAAAGGAACCGTCCTCTCAGCCGTGGGGGTCGGCGCCACTGGGTCAGCGGACAAACAGGCCTCCGACTATGAGGAGCGCGTGCGGGCAGCCGTGCAGACCATGCTCGACCGTGTGATGGGGCCCGGAAACTCCACCGTCGCCGTCGCTGCCGATATTAGCTACGAATCAGCTGAGCGGGTGGAGGAAGCTTTCACTACTCCCGAGAACGGCCCGGCGCTCAATGAGGCGACGACGACGGAAACGTATGAAGGCGGGGCGGGTGGCGCAGCCGGAGTGCTGGGCCCGGACAACATCGCCGTTCCCGGCGACGCGGCCGGTGATGGAACCTTCAACTCCGAAACCTCAACCCGTAACAATGCCGTCAACAAGGTGACTGAGTCCCGGAATATACCCGCCGGATCGCTGAACAGGCAGACCGTCTCCGTCGCGGTGAACGACGCGGCGGCTGGGGGAATCGACGTCGCCGGGGTGACGGCGCTGGTCACCGCGGCCGCGGGTATCAACGCGGACCGCGGAGACGCAGTAACCGTCGAAGTGGTCCCCTTCAATACTGACGGCGCCACAGCGGCGGCTGATGCACTGGCAGCTGCGGACGCGGCGGCAGAGGCCGAACGCACGGCCGAACTTATCCGGCTGGCTCTCATCGCCGCCGGAATCCTGCTTGTGCTCATCCTCGCCCTGATCCTTTATGCGCGGCGCTCGCGCAGGCAGTTGCGGGAACCCATTGACCTGGGGGAGCAGCTCGCCGAACAGGCCCAACTCGACGCGGCTGTGCTCTCCGCGCTGGAACAGGTTCCCACCACGTCGATCAAGGTGGAACCGCTGGTCCTCCCACCAGCCGCACCAGGCGAATTTGACCGCAAGCGGGCCCAGATCGATGCGCTGGCGGCGGCTGATCCCGAAAAAACCGCCGACTATCTGCGCAGCCTGATTGATGACAGGCAACCAGCATGACGGTTGTCGAACGTCATCTGACGGGAATCCAGAAGGCCGCGATAGTGCTGATGCAGATGAACCAGGCACAAGCAGCGAACGTCCTGAAACATTTTTCCGAGACCGAGGCGCAGGAAATTGCCTCGGAGATTGTCAAGCTGCGCCGGGTTGACGCGACTATTGCGGAAAGCGTGCTCAACGAGTTCCATGACCTTACCGTCAGCGGGCGGCGTCAGGCCGTGGGCGGTACCGGATTCGCTGCCGGATTGCTGGAGGCTTCCTTCGGCGCCGAACGCGCGGCTGGCGTGATGGATCGCCTCGCGTCAAATATGGCAGGTAAATCGTTCGAATTCCTGCAGGACGTTGATGCAGGCCAAATTATCGCGATGGTTGACGGGGAGCTTCCGCAGACCATCGCCTTGGTCCTGGCCCATCTCAAACCGGCTGTGGCGTCTGCGGTTATTTCCGGGATGGGGGAACAGACGCGTACAGATATTGCCCAGTGCATTGCGACGATGGGAACGGCGACACCTGAAGCGGTCGCCGCCGTGGCGGAAACGCTGAAGGTTCGCGCCGGCGCGGTAGGCCAACGCGACCACGTGGATGCAGTCGGTGGAATCCAGCCGTTGGTGGAAATCATCAACCGTTCGGATGTCTCCACCGAAAAGTCTGTCCTGGAAGGGTTGGAAGCCCGTGACCCGGAGCTCGCTGAAGAAGTCAGGTCGCGGATGCTCACCTTCGCCGACCTCGTCAAACTTGAACGCCGTGACGTCCAGCAGATCCTGCGCGGAATCAACATTTCTGTCTTGGCGTTGGCGATGAAAGGTGCGAGCGTTCCGGTGCTGGAAATGATCCATGAGAACGTCTCCGAACGGAACCTGGAAATCCTGGAGTCCGAAATCAATGCCCTGGGGCCGGTGCGGGCGTCCCAGGTCGAGGAAGCCCGTGCGGAAATCGTACGGTCCATCCGCGAGCTCGAGGCTGAAGGCACCATCACCGTCCGGCGGGGGGATGAAGATGCCATCGTCTACTGACCAGGTTTTTGCCCGGATGGACTTTCCACAGGTCCGCCAGCCCGATCATGCAGCTACGAACGAAGCGTTCGTGCGTGGTCACGCGGCGGGCTACGCTGCCGGACTGCAGGTCGCGGCAGCGGAGCTCGCTGCGAAGCGCGCGGCACTGGAAGAGGCGTATGCAGCGCTGCGCGATGAACTCCGTGCACAGACCGAGGCAGTTATCGGGACGCTGAATCAAGCGGCCCAGGCGCTGCATCACCGAAACGCCCCTGTGATCAGCAGCATCGAGAATGTCCTGGCCGCCGCCGCCGTCGAACTTGCCGAAGCGGTTCTAGGCCACGAACTTGCGTGCGAGGACCGCCGGCAGGTAGCTCGCGCGGCGATCGAGCGGGCGCTGGCGCATACGCAGCCGGAGGAAATCATCAGCGTGCACCTGCACCCGGGCGACCTCGCGGTCCTCTCCGAGGCGGACGTGAATGCCGTGGGCGTACGCCTGGTCAGTGACCCTTCGCTGGACCGGGGTGACGCGCTGGCCATGCTTCCCGCGGGATTCCTCGACGCGCGCATCAGTTCGGCGCTCAAACGCGCCAAAGCGGCCCTCCTGGGAGGCAACGAATGACTGCCATCGCCTGGAGGCCCCTGGAAGGGAGCTTCGCCGCGGCGCTGAAGGCCGCCCGGGTGGAGCGTGTCGGCACCGTCTCGGCCGTGGTCGGACTCAGCGTCGAGATAATCGGACTGGAGTGTGCGATCGGCGATCTGGTGACCATCGGAGGCGACGCCGGCATGGACGCCGAAGTAGTTGCCGCCTCGGGTGGACATCTGCGCTGCATGCCGCTGGGACGAATCTCCGGTGTCAGCGCTGGCGATGAGGTCCGCACCACCGGGCAGCCAGCGCTGGTGCCTACCGGGACCGGGCTTCTTGGCCGGGTGATCGATGGACTGGGACGGCCCATCGACGGCAAGGGCCCTTTGCAGGAGATTCGGCTGGTGCCGTTGGACCATGACACCCCTGCGGCCATGCAGCGGACCCGGATCGCCGAGCCGTTACAGACAGGCGTGCGCGTCCTGGACACGCTGACCACACTGGGGCGCGGACAGCGTATGGGGCTGTTCGCTGGTTCCGGGGTGGGTAAGTCCTCGCTGCTCTCGATGGTCGCCCGCGGCACCGACGCCGAGGTGTCAGTGATCGCCCTGGTGGGAGAACGCGGGCGCGAAGTGCGTGAATTCCTTGAGGATGACCTCGGGCCGGAGGGATTGGCCCGGTCGATCGTGGTGGTTTCCACGTCCGACGAACCTGCCCAGATGCGTCTTCGGGCAGCGTTCGCTGCGACGCGCATAGCGGAAGCTTTCCGCGACGGCGGCGCCGACGTCGTCCTCATGATGGACTCACTGACCCGGGTAGCGATGGCCCAACGGGAAATTGGTCTCTCGGTGGGTGAGCCCCCAGCGACCCGCGGATATCCTCCCTCCACTTTCTCCATCCTGGCGCAACTGCTCGAACGGGCAGGGACAGACCGCAGCGGATCGATCACCGGCATCTACACCGTGCTGGTTGACGGCGACGATCACAACGAACCCATCGCTGACGCCGCACGGTCAATCCTCGATGGCCACGTAGTCCTTGAACGCAAGCTTGCTGTTTCCGGTCACTTCCCCTCGGTCAACCCGCTCGACTCCATTTCACGCGTCGCCTCGAAGGTGAATCCGCTGACGCACCAGGAACTCTCCAACAGGTTGCGCTCGGTCCTCGCCGCCCGGCGGTCGGTGCAGGACCTGATCGACATCGGCGCGTACCAGACCGGAGCGAACCCCCTCGCGGACGCCTCGCTGGCCCACGACAGTGCAATCAACGATTTCCTGCGACAAGGGATGGGGGAGCAGACCCCCGCACCGGACGCATGGGCGCGCCTGGCCCAGCTCATCACAACCCTCGGAGGTCCATAGTGTCCAGACCGTTTCCCTTGGCCGGGCTGTTGCGGCTCCGCCAACTCCAAGAAGACCGGGCAGCTGCCGCGCTCGCCATTGCCAACCGCGAGGCAGCGCTCCATTCGGCCCGCGTCGCCGCCGTCCGCCGTGATCTGCGCGGCACTGCGGGAGCGGAGATCACGGACGCAACGTCGCTGAGGGCAGTAGCGGCAGCCCGCGCATCGGGCCGCAGCATGCTGGCCTCCCTCGAAGCGCTCTCGGGAAATTCACGCGAGGCGGCCGATGAAGCGTTGGAGGCCTTCACCCAGGCTCGCGTGCAATCGGCTGGCCTGGAAAAGCTGCAGAACCGACACAACGAATCGGAAGCAGTCGACGAATTGCGCATCGACCAAGCGGCTTTGGACGAGCTCGCGCTGATGGCGCAGAGCGCACTACTGAAAGGAGTGTAACCATGCCGATGATTTCCGCTATGGAGCGTGTCCAGGATATCCAGGCAACGCTGGGTCGGATCAGCGTATCCTCCAACGGGCCTCTGGCTGCCACCTCGCCCGTCGCTTCGCCGGGAACCAACAGCACCGTCACCGGTAATTCCGCGGTGTCCGATCCTAGCTTCGCGCAGGCACTCGAAGCGTTCATGGGACCGTCCACCGCGACCGGCGTCGCTGCGCTTCCCGCAGGCACGGAAACGGGCGCAGAAAATGGCGCGGCGCCTGACTCCCGGTTCGCTGAGGTGTCCTCCANNCGGGATTTGGGGGTGGAATTACCGCGGGTGACCTGGGACCAGATGAAACAGGGAACGCCCGTCGCGTCGATGGCCGACGCGCGGCCCGGAGACCTCATCTTCAGCCTCAGCGGAAACCACGTTTCGCTGTACCTGGGCGATGGAAAAGTCATCGATGCGCCGCAACCGGGAACCACGATCCAGGTTCGCGACGCGTGGGAAAACGACGGGAACATTACCACCATCCGACGGATTCTCCCGGCGGGAGACAGTGCCCAGGCACCCGCCAGCTCAGGGG
>DGBL01000093.1:5216-5361 GCA_002384315.1 Micrococcaceae bacterium UBA4005
CAGGCGCAGGAACCTCGCGCGGGCGCGCTGGCTCCGGGAGCGCAGGGTTCGACAGCGAGCTTGCCGATGCCTTCAATGACCGATCTGCGCCATCGCCGCTGTCTCTCCAGCCGGAATTGCCAGCCGAACTGGAGTTCGACGCGGA
>DGBL01000089.1 GCA_002384315.1 Micrococcaceae bacterium UBA4005
GCCGGCTCGAACACCGTCTCCAACCTGACCTTCGCCCAGTTCCAGTTCTCCACGGGTGTGGAGATCGGCGTGCCGCCGGAGCAGGTTGTGGCGGCACAGGCTGTCGGCGGTGCCGGAGGTAACCCGGTAGCGATCCATAATATTGTCGCTGCTGCTGCGACTGTCGGCCTGCTTGGACGGGAAGGGGACCTCCTGCGCAAGACCGTGCTGGTGACGATCTACTACTCGCTGACAGCCGGGATTGTTGCCTACCTGTTTATCTACGGCCTCGGATTCAACCTGGGAACCTTCATGCTGGTGGGGCTGATTATCGGCTTGGCCCTGCTGGCCCGGTGGATGCTTCGCCGCCATCCAGCTGCAATTCCCGCCGAACTGCAGGACGACCGCGTCTAGCGTCTTCGGTATCACGATTGCCGTGTAGCCGTCCCTATCGGGGGCGGCTACACGCATGTCTTGGCAACGCATGAATAAGCAGGGAAGCTATCTGGGATGTTTCGCCGGGCGCTGGAGAAGAACTGTGCAGGGTAAGAGGAGTGCTGAACGAACAAGGGGCAGGCCGCCGTCCCGGATCGGATGGTGGCCTGCCCTCGGGCGCGTGCTGGCGCGGTGCGCCTAAATGGCTTTGCCGGGATTGAGGATGTTCAGCGGGTCGAGCGCGTTCTTGATAGTGCGCTGTACATCCAGGGAGACCTCGCCGAGTTCCGGCAGCAGCCAGTCGCGCTTGAGCAGACCCACACCGTGTTCACCGGTGAGGGTCCCTCCGAGCCGCTTGGCCAGGTGGAACATTTCCCCGAGCGCTACCTTGGCCGGTCCCTCAGTGACGGAGTCTGCGGGGTCCATCACGATCATCGGGTGCAGGTTTCCATCCGAGGCGTGGATCACGGTGAAAATACGTACGCCTGTGCGGGCGGAGATTTCCTCCAGTCCGAGGGCAACCTCGGCGAGCCGACCGCGGGGCACGCCGATATCACCGATGGACACGCGCCCCAGTTTTTCCAGCGACGGAATAGCTTCCCGCCGCGCAGTGATCAACTCTTCAGCATGCTCGGCGTCACGGGCCTTCTCGTAGGAACTTGCATAGGGCTTGATCGCCTCGATGAGCACATCCTGTTCGAGGTGAGCCCCGAACCCATCGGTCTGGGCCAACAGGAAGGCAGCACCCTGCGAACGGTAGGTCGTCCCGAGCGCGGCGTCGACGGCTTCCAGTGTCGGGCCGTCAATGAGTTCGAGCAGGGATGGCTGGATCCGTGCGGCGATGACAGCCGAGGCGGCTTGCGCTGCGGTGGCGAAGTCCGGGAAGAAGGCCGCCACAGTGGCTGTTGCCACCGGCGTCGGGCGCAAACGCAACGTGGACTCAACAACCATTCCCAAGGTCCCCTCCGAGCCGACAATCAGCGCGTTGAGGTCGTAGCCCGTCACCCCTTTGATGGTCTCGCGACCGGTGCGCAGTTCCCGTCCGTCGGCCAGGATGACGTGGAGGGCCAGAACGGCTTCGCGCGTGACTCCGTATTTGGCGCACCGCATACCACCAGCGTTGGTGGCAATGTTTCCGCCGATGGAGCATATTGCGGTGCTTGCAGGATCGGGAGCATAGAACAATCCGTATTCAGCCGCCGCGGCATTGAGGTCAGCATTCAGGACTCCGGGCTGGACCACCGCCAGTTGCTCCACCGGATCGATGCGCACAATCCTGTTCATCCGGGACATATCCACCACGATCTCCCCAGAACGGGCGGCGGACCCAGCCGCGAGGCCTGTGCCAGTACCGCGGGGTACCACCGGAGTGCGGTGGGCGTGCGCGAGTTTCATCACGTCGATGACGTCCTGCGCGGATTCGGCGAAAACGACCCCGTCCGGCACCGAGTCGGATACATACCCGGAACGGTCAGTACTCGCTGCCAGGCGGTCGGAGTGCTCAAAGGAAACGTTGCGGCAGGCTTCGAGGACGGCGCTCGTTGGGCTGGTGTGGACCGACATATTCACGGAACTCCTTTGTCATGAGTGAATGTTCAGCGAACAAAGCCGCCAATGGAGGAAATAAAGATTGCCTACCGCATTGTGGAAAAAGACTTCTGCTGGTTGGATAAATAATAGATTCAATTGCCCGCTCGATCAAGGCGGATGATCGCTTGCGCAGGTGGCTGGTCGTGCAGACATGGCGGAAACCTTTTCCACCTGGCGGATAATGGATCCAGATTCCATGGACAAGTATCGTCAACAACGTATCGACGCAGGAGACCAGATGTCAGAGCGGGTGCCCAAGGGTGGAGTGCAATCGGTGGAGCGGGTTTTTGAGCTCCTGGAACTGATCACCGACGCTGGCGGAGAAGTGACGTTGAGCGAGCTCTCGGCGTCAACGGATCTGCCGCTGCCGACGATCCACCGGTTGTTGCGCACGCTGGTCGCAAAAGGCTATGCGCGGCAGCTTCCGAACCGCCGGTATGCACTGGGGCCCCGGTTGATCCGGCTGGGGGAGGGTGCGAGCCACCAGCTCGGTTCGCTGGCCAGGCTCGAACTCAAAGCGCTGGTCGACAAGCTCGGCGAGACCGCGAATATGGCTGTGCTTGATTCGGACATGGTGGTCTACATCGCACAGGTGCCGTCATCCCATTCGATGCGGATGTTCACTGAGGTAGGACGCCGGGCCCACAGTCATGACACCGGCGTGGGCAAGGCCATGCTCTCCCAGCTCAGCGAGGATGCGGTACGCAAGATCATTGCGCGGGCCGGGATGCCCGCACACACCGAGAAGAGCATCCGCGATCTGGATACGCTGCTGGCCGAATTGGAGTTAATCCGCGAGCGCGGCTATGCCATCGACGAACAGGAGCAGGAGCTCGGCGTCAGGTGCTTCGCCATGCCTGTTCCGGACGCGCCGACTCCCGCCGCCATATCCGTTTCCGGGCCGGTCTCCCGGGTTGATGATGAATTCGCCCGGCGGGCGGTTCCGGTACTGCGCGAGGCGGTGCTGGCCATAGCGAATGAGCTGCGCGGCAGTCCTGTGCTGGCTGGCTGAGCCCGTTTCCAGAACCATCCAAGGAGCAGGGATAGGGCAAAAAATCCGATCAGGCCGACGCCGAGGAAATTGAGATCGACGGCGGCAATGGCGGTCAAGCCGCTGCCCGGGGTGAGGGTGGCGGCTGCCGCGAGCAGGCTTGCACTGCCGATCACGAAGGCGACGCCGACTGATACCGAGGTGACCACGAGGTTGTAGTCGATCTTTCGGCGCTGGTCGGTGGATGCCCAGCGGTAGACGCGCTGCATCATGATTCCGTCGGCGCTGTCGAAGAGAGTCATGCCCGCTGTGAAGAGAATTGGCAGCACCATCATGGTGTACCAGGGAAGGCTGGGGTCGATGGCCCCGGCGAGTACGAACAGGCTGATCGAGGCTGCGGTGTCCAGCCCAAGTCCGAAGAGAATCCCGAGCGGGTAAAGTTTCGTGGGCCGGTCGACCAGCCTGGCCAGCGGGCGGAAGATGCGGTGCAGCACGCCGCGGCTGTCGAGATGGTGTTGGAGCGAGGCGGTGTCCAGGTGGCCCTCGCGCAGTGCGCGGCGGGCACGGTGTAATCCGCGTAGCGCCGGGAGATTCAACGCGCCGGCCAGGAGCAGGAAGAGCCCGGATACCAGCGCTCCCCAGATTCCGGCGGCTTTGCGTAGCGCCGAGTCTTCGCTGGAAAGCGCATCGGTCACCAGGTCCAGCCCCAGTCCGAGGAGGAGTACGGAGGTGATAACCACCGTGGAGTGCCCTAACGCGAACCAGAAGCCTGACGAGGCCGAGTTGCGGCCTTCGGAGATGAACCGGCGGGTGGCGTTATCGATCGCAGCGATGTGGTCGGCGTCGAACGCGTGCCGGATGCCGAGCGCGTAGGCTCCCACGGCGAGGGCCAGGACGGCCTCGGTGTTCCCGCCGCTGTGGCTCTGCGCGGGCAGAACCACAGCGAACAGGGCTCCCCATCCCAGCACGTGCAGGCCGATGACGGCTGCCCCGATGCTGGCGACGGTGTGTGGGCGGTTCTGGGTCACTGGGCTTCCAGCGACAGTCCTGCTTCCGTGGCGTCGTCGAACATGGCGTCGATGTGGGTGACGTCCTTGTGCGCGCGCTGGAGCAGGCTAGCCGCAACGCCGGCCCGATAGCCGGAACCGCAGTGGACCCACAGATGGCCGGCCGGAACCTCATTCATGCGCGAAAGCAACTCGTGCAGCGGAATATTCACCGCGCCGACAATGTGTGAGGCCTTGAATTCGTCGGTCCGACGCACGTCGAGGATGGTTTCGCCCTCCGTGCGGTTGCGCAGCACCTCATCCCAGCCAACACGCGGGTAGGAGGTGACCGCCGTGGCGGGCGCGAGCTTTGCCGGGTCGGTGCCGACGGCGGCGTCGGGGGAGTCGATGCCGATGCGGGAGAGGTCGCGGATCGCGTTCTCGACGTCGTCGCGCTCGCCCACGAGGGTGAGCTTCTTGTCCCATGGCAGGACCCAGCCCAAGAACGTCGTGAAGCTGGAGCCGTCGCCGTACTCAAAGCTCACGGTTCCCTGGAGGTGGTCCGAGGCGAAAGCGACGCGGTTGCGCAGGTCGACAACCCATTCGCCCGCCTCAAGGCGCCCGGAGAGTTCCGCTGGACTCAGCGAGTCGGGCACGGAGAGGTCCACCGGTCCCGGACCCTGAGTGTTGGCCGGGCCCATGTGCGCGTAGTAGGACGGGTATGCGGTGAGGTTGGCGATCAGTTCGCGGACGAAGTGCTCTTCGTCGGTGTCCGTCAGCGCGTGGTTGGAGGTTAACTGTTCACCGACCGTTGATTCGCCAGCACCGGTCGCGGGGCCGGAGGAGCAGAAGGAGCCAAAGCCGTGGGTGGGGTAGAGGGCGGCCTCATGGGCGGCTTCCTCTACGAGCTTGCGCACAGAAGCGTACTGGTCGTGGGTGAGCTTGACGGTATCGTCTGCGCTGACGAGGTCGGTGCGCCCTACCGAACCGTACAGCAAGCTCCCGCCCGAGAAGACGGATTGGTCGCCGTTCTCCGCGGTGGCGATGTAGGACAAGTGGGTGTGGGTGTGGCCCGGTGTTGCTACGGCCTTGACGAGGAGGCGTCCCACGGTGATGGTCTCGCCGTCGCTGATGGGCGTGCGCTCGTATTTGACAGGGTCGGCGGCGTTGACCAGGTAGACGGCGCCGAGGTTCTTGGCCAGTTCCAGGCCCCCGGTTACGTAGTCATTGTGGATGTGTGTCTCGGCGATATGGGT
>DGBL01000060.1 GCA_002384315.1 Micrococcaceae bacterium UBA4005
GGGAGGCTATCCGCGAGGCCGCCGATAAAGACCGGGCGCGGCGTCGTGCAGTGCCCGACGCGGGTGCCATCGCGCTCTGGATAGCAAGCCGGGGATCCGCCATCGCCGGCACCCCGGACACCGCGCAGCCTCCGCCCACGCCCCCGGCAGATAGGTCCGTAGCGCTGGTCCGCATAGGTCTCGCGCGACAGCCCGCCAATATTGAGCCTACCCACCGTCCGTCCGACTGGACCGCGCCGCTGCTTGAGGATGTACCGGTGCTCCTGTCCATTCCGCTATCGGCGCCCACCGTCCCGAAGTATCCCTCCGCCGTCACCGCAGCGTCCGATACCGTCCCGCGCGCTCTGCAAGAGGTGGGATTCGTCGGTCCGCCAGCGGTAATCTTCGGGATGGCGCGGTGGATTCTCCTGCAACTGGGCGCGCTGCACGGTGGTTCCGCCCTCATCGTGTGCTGGGGGTCAGCAGCGGACCTTCCCCCGGCAGCACGGTTTCTGCCGGGAGTGCAGCTGGCGAGCACCCCACGAATTCTCGATGACCTCACCGCCGGCGGTGGTGAAGTCATCATTGTCCGGTTCGGGCGGTTGGCCCTCCCCGAGGTTCGTGCCGCGACGGTCCTCACCTTCACTCCGGATCGCCGATTGCCCGCTGCCCGTATTCTCGCCGGTTCAGGCGCACTTTCCCCGTGCCCGGGAACCCAGTCACCTGAGTTCCGGCCGGATGCCGTCAGCGCCGCCCATTTCGACCGCAGCGCCCGTCAGCTTGCACGCGCGGTAGCCTGCGGAGCGATCAACCAGCCACGCTCCACGCTGGCTCCCCGCATTACCCAGCCACCGGCCGCCGTCCCGCTCTGGAATCTCGAGGGCCTTCCCGGGGGCGGCACGAGCACTGAGATACTGAAACGCTGGCGGGAACAGTCCGGAGCTGACACGTTAAGCGTGCCCGTAGGCGCGACCGGCACGGGGGTTGTATGGCTGGACCTCGTCGCGGATGGACCGCATATGCTGGTTGCCGGCACCACAGGATCCGGCAAATCCGAGTTCCTCCGGACCTTCGTGCTAGCCCAGGCGCTCGTACATCCGCCGTCGGCGTTGGCCGTGCTCCTCATCGATTTCAAGGGCGGTTCGGGGCTCGGAACCCTCGCCGGGCTCCCGCACTGCGTCGGCCTCCTGACTGACCTTTCCACAGAATCCGTGGCCCGGGCGCTACAGTCACTCCGCGCCGAGCTGCGCAGACGCGAATCCCTATTCGCCGAACGGGGGGTGGCGGATATCGTCGGCTACCGCGGGGCCGTCCATCAGGCGCAGCTTCCGCGCCTGATGGTGGTAATCGACGAGTTTAGGATGCTCAGCGATGAGGTGCCCGGGGCGGTGGACGATCTCATGAAGATCGCGACGCTCGGGCGTTCACTGGGAATACACCTTCTCATGGCAACCCAGCGCCCGCAGGGCGCCATCACATCGGATATTCGCGCCAACGTAACGACGGCGATCGCATTGCGGATGCAGTCCGCCGCAGAATCACAAGATGTGATCGGCTCATCCTGCGCAGCCGCTATTGCCGTGGACCGCCCGGGCCGGGCGTTGCTGAAGGTCGGCGCATCAGCGGCACGGGAGTTTCAGTGCGCAGCGCTACGACTCCCCGCTTTGAGTGGCGGTGCTCCGATTGCAGAACTGCTGGACTATCTGAGTGAAAAACGGCCGGACTTCGACACAACATCTGCTCCGCCGGGTTTATGGAGCCATCCGGGGCTCGATTCGTTCGTCAAAGCTGTAGGCTGCGCAGCCCGAGATGCGGGCGAGCCTGCGCCGCTCAAGCCCGTCCTGCCTCCGCTGCCCCGCCAGCTCATGGAGCAGAACCTTCCGGATTCATCCGGCACCGGCATCAGCTTAGGATTGCTGGATCTTCCGGAACTACAACGGCAAGTTCCACTCAAGTGGTCTCCTCAGCCGCATTCGCATGTGGCTTTGGTTGGTCCGACAGGTTCAGGTGCGTCCCGCGCCTTGGCCCACACCGTCGAGATCCTTACCCGGGACCTTCCGCAAACCCACGTCTATGTCCTCGACGGTGATGCCACCCTGGGCTCGGTGGCGGGGCGGGCGCAAGTTGGCGCCTATGTCGGCCCGGATGAGATGCCCCGGGCAGTGCGGGTCCTCGAGCGACTGACCGGACTTGCCACCTCCCAGCTTGCATCCTCCAATCCACCCAGCCAGCCAGTTCTTCTTGCCATTTCGGGATGGGGACGCTGGTGCTCGTTGTTCCGTGGCAGCCGTTTCGGGTGGGCGGAGGACCTAATCCAGGACATATGCCGCGACGGGGGAAATACCGGGATCTCCCTGCTGATCAGCGGGGAGCGGGATCTCATCACGGCGCGCTTCCTCCCGGTGGTGCCAAACCGTGCCTATTTCCCTTTCGGGGCGGCTCAAGAATCGCTCATGACCTGGCCAAAGCTTCCCCCGATGGATCGGGCTCCCGGGCGGGCATTTGTACAGGGGCGCTGGACTAAAGGCCGCTCCGCAGCGGCCCAGTTTGTCACTGCGGTTACTACCCCGCCCCGCCGCGAGAGCAGACCCGACAACGAACCATTCAGGGTTGAAGCGCTACCGCCAGGAGCTGGCGCCAGCGCTCTGATCAGCCACACCCTGGCCATCACACCCTCCGGCGAGGCATGGCGGATCCCCATCGGCGTCGCCGGTGACGACCTCGCGCCGACTTGGCTGAACCTGCCGGAGGGATGTTCCGTTCTCGCAGTGGGACGGGCTAGCACAGGGAAAACGAACCTGCTGCGCGTGGTTGCGGCCGCAGTCCAGCCACCAGCCCGCTGCCGCTTTCCGGACGCGGACGCAGTCCATTACTGGCGGGCGTTGGCGGCTCAGCCCGACGCGTCAGCGCATTGGCGCGATCAACTCCTGTTGGTCGACGACGCCGACCGCCTTCCCTCCGACGTGCAGCAACTGCTTGCAGCCTTGATTGCCCGCGGCGCACGCGCCGTCCTCACGGCGCAGCCCAGCCCCTCGCTCACGTCAAAGGTTCCGCTGGCGCTCCAGGCGCGCACCGAAGGGCAGGGATTGGTTCTGGCACCAGGTTCGCCACCTGATGCGGACCTGTTCGGAGTGCGGATCTTCGTCGACGAGAAGCCTATCGCCGGGCGCGCCTTTGTCATCGGCGAAGGCAGATCCACGGCGATCCAGATCGCCCTGGCCGCTACAGTTCCGGACCCGGTGCCACCGGAAAGGACCTGAATCATGCGGGACCAGGATCAACGGCTGTCCCGCGTAGTGCGCGTGGCATGATCCACCACAGGTTTCGTAAAGAGTGCGACAAGCACCATCGCCCCGGGCAGAAGCATCACCAGCCCACCGGCAAGAGCGCCATTCGAAAGGAAAGAGATAGACAGGATTACCATCAGCAGTTGAAAGACGAGAACAGCTGAGCGTGGCCAGCGGTAGCCCCTGAATAGTGCGCTACCCAGCACCGACATCCAACCAGCGAGCAGAATCAGCAGCCCCGCCATGAACACGGCCCCACCTCTAGACAACGGTTCCGCTACAATCAGGTCGTAGATGTACCACCCCGCCAGCACCGCCAGGCCTAGCGCCTGAAACAGCAGGACTGCGACAATCAGCACCACCGCACGTGGGGTTCCAGCAGTCGCGGCAGTCCAGGAAAAAGGCACAGTCGAACCTTACCCGAGTCTGATCCCGCCTATCCAGACCGGTATTTCCCGGTGGTTCACTGTGACGTAAAACTCGTCGTCAGAACGCAACTCGCGCACTGTTACCCCTTGTTTACTCCTCGGTAACGTGACAGCCTTGTAAACAAGAACCGGGGGCCTTGTATGGCCCCTTTACTATTGAGCCCCCTCGTGAATGTTTTCACAAATTAATTTTCATGAGCCGGCGGCCGAAGGAGAAAGTGATCAGCATGGATTGGCGTAGTCGCGCTGCTTGTCTGGATAAAGACCCGGAATTGTTTTTCCCTGTCGGAAACACCGGGCCAGCCCTCCTCCAGATCGAAGAGGCCAAGAGCGTTTGCCGACGCTGCCAGGTAGTGGATACCTGCCTCCAGTGGGCCATTGAGTCCGGGCAGGACGCTGGCGTCTGGGGCGGATTGAGCGAGGACGAGCGGCGCGCACTCAAGCGTCGGGCGGCCCGTGCCCGCAGGGCTTCCTGACCCGCTGGTAGCTTTCTTCAGGATTATGCCGAGATAGCGGTAGCTAAAGATGTGACGGAAGGGCCGCACCATCGGTGCGACCCTTCCGTTACAGAGCAGCGTGCTCACGGGTGGTTGTTCTTCCTCAACGCCATTTCCATCGACACTGAAGTTCCCCCACCCGGTCGTTGCTTCCATTCGATCTCGCCACCGAGTTCACTGGTCACCAAAGTCCGTACGATTTGCAGGCCCAGCCCTTCGGTCACTTTGCCCTCCGGGAGGCCAACACCGTCGTCCTCAATGGTCACCTCGAGGAATTCCCGTGCACCCTTCTCCACCCGCCGATTGGCCATGAGCCATACTGTCCCGGCCCGGCCGGCCAATCCGTGCTCCACGGCATTCGTCACCAGTTCGTTGATGACCAGCGCCAGCGGCGTGGCAAAATCGCTGGGCAACTCACCAAAAGAGCCGCTGCGCTGTGTCCGGACCCCTCGCGACGGGGAGGCGACCTCGGCCGAGAGCCGGAACTGGCGTGCGATCAGTTCGTCGAAATCCACGTTCTGCGATAGCCCCTGGGAGAGCGTCTCATGCACCAGGGCAATGGTGGACACCCGCCGCATGGCTTGCTCGAGTCCCTGTTTACCTTCATCGCTGGACATACGCCGCGATTGCATCCGCAGTAGCGCCGCGACGGTCTGCAAATTGTTTTTAACCCGATGGTGAATTTCCCTGATGGTAGCGTCTTTGGAGACCAGTTCCATCTCGCGGCGGCGCAGCTCGGAGACGTCCCTGCACAGCACCAATGCCCCAAAACGTTCACTTGCATCGCGCAGCGGTATCGCGCGTAGCGAGAGGTTCACGCCACGGGAACCAATCTCCGTCCGCCAGGGCATCTTGCCTGTAAGCACCAGCGGAAGCGTCTCATCCACCAGCCTTCTGTCGGTGATCAGGGTAGTCGTTATTTCTGCCAGTGAGCGGCCTTCAAGGGTTTCCATCTCCCCAAGTCGCCTAAAAGCGGACACACCGTTCGGGCTGGCATATTGCACAATTCCCTCAGCATCGAGGCGAATCAGCCCGTCGCCCACGCGCGGGGCTCCGCGGCGGGACCCCGTAGGCGTGGCGAAATCGGGCCAGAGGCCAAGGGTTCCCATCCTCAGCAGATCGTAGGCGCACTGGCGGTAGGTCAGTTCCAGCCGCGACGGCATACGGGAATTGGACAGGTCCATGTGCGTAGTGACCACGGCGAGGGTCCTGCCGTTGCGCACCATGGGCACAGCCTCGACCCGCATGGCCATCTCAGTGGTCCAATTGGCTTCGTTCGAGCGGACGATTCCCTTTCCCTCCCACGCCTCGTTGACCAACGGGAGCAGGTCGGCACGGATCCGCTCCCCGACGAAGTCGCTGTGAAAGACCGTATGCGACGTGGACGGACGGGCATGGGCCAGCGCAACATAGCCTCCGTCGTCGAGTGGGAACCAGAGGGCAAGATCGGCA
>DGBL01000147.1 GCA_002384315.1 Micrococcaceae bacterium UBA4005
CATCTTGATCTGGATGTCGTCCGCATTGGTCAGGTAGAGGCTGGTTACCCCGAACCGCCCGGAAGCGACCTGCTTGATCGCTGACCGGCGTTCGGGATCCAGCAGCCGCTCGACGTCTTCGCCGCCCTCTCCGGTGTTCGACTTCGCGCCGAGCCGGTTCATGGCGATCGCGAGGGTCTCGTGTGCTTCCTCGGAGATGGAGCCGTAGCTCATGGCCCCGGTGGAGAAGCGCTTGACGATGCTCGAGACCGGTTCCACCTCGTCCAGGGGCACCGGCTCCCGGTCTCCGCGCAGCTCCAGCAGCCCGCGCAAAGTCATCAGCTCGTTGGACTGATCGTCCACACCCTTGGTGTAGGTCTTGAAAATGTCATATCGGCGCTCACGCGTTGCGTGCTGAAGCCGGAAGACCGTCTCGGGGTTGAAGAGGTGCGGAGGGCCTTCCCTGCGCCACTGGTACTCACCCCCGTTGTCGAGGGAACGGTGCGGGTCTTCGATCCCGTCTTCGGGATAGGCAGCGGCATGACGGGATTTGGCCTCGGCAGCGATCACGTCAAGGCCCACTCCGCCGAGTTGGGTCTGAGTCCCGTGGAAGTACTCATCGACCAGGTCCTGGGAAAGTCCAAGCGCCTCGAATGTCTGCGCTCCACAGTAGGAACCGACGGTCGAAATGCCCATTTTGGACATGATTTTCAGTACACCCTTGCCAAGCCCCTTGATCAGGTTCGAGACAGCTTTCTCCGAGCTGACCCCCGTGATCTCACCGGTACGCACCAGCTCCTCGCAGCTTTCCATGGCGAGGTAGGGGTTTACCGCTGAGGCACCGTAGCCGATCAGCACAGCAATATGGTGCACCTCACGCACGTCCCCGGCTTCAACCACCAGGGACGTTTTGGTCCGGTTGGCGCTCTTGAGCAGATGATGGTGCACCGCACTGGTCAGCAGCAGGGACGGGATGGGCGCCCACTGCGCGTTCGAATCGCGGTCCGAGAGCACCACATATTCGATTCCACGGTTGATCGCACTGGAGACCTGCTCGCAGATTTCGCTCAGCCGCGCCCGTAGCGACGCTTCGCCGCCATCCACCCGGTAGAGGCCGCGCACCCGCACACTCAGCCGGTCGCCGTCGTCCGTTTCGATATTGGCGATTTTCGCAAGTTCGTCATTGTTGATGACCGGGAACTTCAGTGCGATCTGTTTGGAGCGCACCTGTCCAGTGGAGAGCAGGTTGCCGTCCGGGCCGATCGTCACGCCCATCGACGTGACCAGCTCCTCCCGGATCGCGTCCAGCGGTGGGTTGGTCACCTGAGCAAACGACTGCACGAAATAGTCGAAGAGCAACCGTGGACGCTTGGACAGGACAGCCACCGGCGTATCCGAGCCCATCGCGCCAAGCGGTTCAGCCCCAGCCTTGGCCATCGGGCCCAGCAGGATCCGCAATTCTTCCTGCGTGTAGCCGAAGGTGCGCTGCCTGCGGTCGATGGACGCTTTTGTATGCACCACATGTTCGCGCTCGGGCAGGTCCTCAAGCTGGATCAGGTTTTCCTTGACCCATTCGCCCCACGGGTTGGCCGAGGCGATGTCCGCTTTGATTTCCTGATCCTCGATGAGGCGCCCCGCTTCGGTGTCCACGAGGAACATCTTGCCCGGGGAGACCCGGCCCTTACGGACCACCTTCGCCGGATCGATATTGATGACCCCGACCTCGGAGGCCAACACCACCAGCCCATCCTCGGTGACCCAATAGCGGGCAGGGCGCAGACCATTGCGGTCGAGCACAGCCCCGACCAGGTTTCCGTCGGTGAAGGACACCGCCGCTGGACCGTCCCACGGCTCCATGAGCATGGAATGGTACTGGTAAAAAGCGCGGCGGGCCGGATCCATGGTGGCATGGTTTTCCCACGCCTCGGGGATCATCATCATGATCGAATGCGTGATCGGGCGGCCGGACAGGGTCAGCAGTTCCGCTACCTCGTCAAAGGAAGCCGAGTCCGAGGCGCCCGGAGTGCAGATCGGGAAGAGCTCTTCTGGAGAGTCGCCCAGCAGCGGGTTCGCCAGCTGTGACTGGCGGGCCCGCATCCAGTTACGGTTTCCCTTCACGGTGTTGATCTCGCCGTTGTGCGCGATAGCCCGGAAGGGTTGCGCCAGCGGCCAGGAGGGGAAGGTGTTCGTCGAGAACCGGGAGTGGACGATACCCAGCTTGGTGGTGAACCGGGGGTCCGAGAGGTCCGGGTAGAACGGTTCTAGCTGCGCTGTGGTGAGCATCCCCTTGTACACGATGGTCTTCGAGGACAGTGAGGGGAAATAGACCCCGAACTTGTTTTGCGCACGCTTGCGGACCCGGAAGGACTTCGCGTCGAGATCCGCGGTGTTGCCGTCCGTGGGCGCCAGGAAGAGCTGCACGAAGTGCGGCATGCACGCCCGTGCCATCGCTCCGACAAGGTCAGCCGCGATGGGCACTACCCGCCACCCGAGCACGTCAAGGCCTTCCGAGGCCGCGATGGTTTCGATGCCAGCGCGCGCGGTGACGGCTTCGCGTTCCTCTGCGGGAAGGAATGCGGTGCCGACGGCGTAGCCGCCAGCCGGCGGCAGTTCGAACCCGACAACGGCCCGGAAGAATTCGTCCGGAACCTGGGTGAGCAGGCCTGCGCCGTCGCCCGTTCCTTCATCAGCGCCGACCGCTCCACGGTGTTCGAGGTTGCGCAGGGCCGTCAGGGCGGCATCGACGATGTCGTGACCGGGTTCCCCCCGCAACGTCGCGATCACCGCGAGTCCGCAGGCATCCCGTTCGTTCGCGGGATCGTAGAGACCGGTTGCCGCAGGCAGCGCGGCGAAGCGTTCAAAGGGCGAAACGGCTACAGCCGCGTTCGGGGTGACCCCTGTATTCAGAGCAGTCATATATGAGAGTCCTTCCCCCAATAATGGAGCGTCGGGAGGGGACAGCCTTGGCCCCGGGAGGTACCGCGCCTGGAGACGGCGCCGCACGTTACTACTGCACAGTTTACGGCTGGACTTATGCTGCCCGGCAGGGAAGCCGGACAACGATTCAGCGAGGTCCCGCACCGTAGGTCGTTCAATGGAATGACATCGGCAGCAAAGGTGATCCTGCCGGTATGCCTGTGGAGCCACGACGGTGTGGCGGTGAGTCCTGGAGGGGCGGTGGCCCGCGGACTAGGTTCGGGGGTCCGAGCCCCGCGGCTCCGCTACTGCGGGGTCCCCTGCACCTGACGGTGCTGAAGAGCCGTTTGTTTCCGACAGATTACCACGATCGTTTTCCTTCGTGCTCGACTCCGCAGCTGTTGCGGAATCTTCCGTCTCCGGCGCTTCGGCGTGCGGGGCCCGTCCGGGCAGGTGGACGGTAGAGGTCTCGCGCCTACTGTTGGTCACGCTCAGATAGATCAGCACTGCGACGGCGAGGAGGAAAATCAGGATACTGGTCCACACGTTCAGGCGCTGTGTTACTCCGAGAACAGTGATCATCTCGGCGTCATCGATCCGTAGGATCTCAATCCATAGGCGTCCGAGAGTGTAATAGGCTGCGTAGAGCCAGAACATACGACCGCCGCGTAGGCCAAATTTCCGGTCCGCAAGCAACAACAGGCCCACCCCAGCCAGGCTCCACAATGATTCATAGAGAAACGTCGGGTGGAACAGCGTTCCAGGAAGGGCATCGGCGGGAAAGTTGCTGTTGTTCGCGTCGATCTGAAGACCCCAGGGCAGGTCTGTTTCGGAGCCGAAGAGCTCCTGGTTGAAATAGTTGCCCCACCGGCCCAACGCCTGCGCCAACAGCAGGCCAGGCGCGGCAGCGTCAGCGAAGGCGCTCAGCCGGACACCGGCTCGACGGCATCCGATCCAGGCTCCCACCGCGCCGAGCGCTACAGCGCCCCAGATACCCAGCCCGCCCTGCCAAATCTGTGGAATCCGGGCCAGGTCACCGTCAGGACCGAAGTATGCGTCCGGTGAGGACACCACGTGGTAGAGACGGCCGCCAATGATCCCGAAGGGAATGGCCCAGATGGCGATATCCCAGACAGTGTCCGGGTTACCCCCGTAGCGCTTCCAACGCCGCTGGGTGAGCCAGAGCCCGGCCATGATCCCGGCCAGGATGCACAGCGCGTAGACGTGGATGGTGATGGGACCCAGGCTGAAGCTGGACCATTCCGCCGGCGGGCTGGGAATGCTTGTGGGCAAGAGTGCGAGGTTCATGGCTGGTTCTTTCCGGTGCCGGTGCTGAGGTTTTCGGTGAGTTCTGCGAGGGCGGTGACGCCGCCGTCGCGCAGAGCGAGGACCAGCGCTGTGCCGACGATGACGCCGTCGGCGTAGGGGGCGATTTCACGCACCTGCTCTGAAGTGGATACACCCAGCCCCACGCACACGCGTTCGGCTCCGGCGTCGTGGGCTGCCTGCACGACGGCGCGCGCAGCCTCGCCCACTGTGGTGCGAGCGCCGGTGATGCCCATGACGGAGACGGCGTAGACGAATCCGCGGCTGGCTTCCACAGTGCGTTTCATCCGCTCCGGAGAGGTCGACGGCGCTACCAGGAAGACCCGGTCCAGGCCGAATTCGTCGGAGGCTTCCATCCATTCGGCAGCCTCGTCGGGGATGAGGTCCGGAGTGATCAGCCCAGCCCCGCCTGCCGCTGCGAGTCGGCTGGAAAATTCGCGTACGCCCATGCGCATCACCGGGTTCCAGTAGGTCATCACCAGCACCGGGACATCCGTCTGCTCGGTAATTCCCCGAATGACGTCAAAAATTTGTGGGACGGTGAAACCGTTGGCCAGCGCCTGCACTGTCGCATCCTGGATGACCCGCCCGTCCATCACCGGATCCGAGTACGGGATTCCCAGTTCAATCAGGTCAACCCCGTTGCGGGCCATGGTGAGACCCGCCTCGATGGTTGTCTGGACATCAGGGAATCCTGCGGGTAGATATCCAATCAGCGCGGCCCTGCCTGCGGCCCGGGCTTTCTCGATGGCAGCTGCGGCCTTGGACCCGGTAGTGATCACAGTTGTTCGCCTTCCTGAGCGATATCCTTTTCGGCTCCGCCGTCAGGCAGTAAATCGAAGTATTCCGCGGCGGTGGCGACATCCTTGTCCCCGCGTCCGGAGAGGTTCACGATAATCACCTTGTCTGCGACAGTGTCGCCAGCCGCGGCCATCCGCTGGCCCACTTTCAGTGCGCCGGCGAGGGCGTGGGCGGATTCGATAGCTGGAATGATCCCTTCCGTCCGGCACAGCAACCGGAAGCCCTCCATGGCTTCGGCATCGGTAATCGGCTCGTAGGTGACCCGGCCGATATCCGCCAAATAAGCGTGTTCCGGACCGACACCCGGATAGTCCAGCCCGGCGGAAATGGAATGGGACTCCATGGTCTGCCCGTCCTCGTCCTGCATCAGGTAAGAGCGGGCTCCATGAAGAACCCCCGCCCTTCCGAGCGTGATCGGAGCGGCGTGCCTGCCGGAGGCGACACCATCCCCGCCTGCCTCGAAACCGTACAGGCGCACCGCCGGGTCGTCGAGGAATCCGTGGAAAATTCCGATGGCGTTGGACCCGCCGCCTACACAGGCGCAGACCGCGTCCGGAAGTTTTCCAGTGAGCTCAAGGATCTGTTCGCGGGCTTCCTCGCCGATCACTTCGTGGAAGAACCGGACCATCGCTGGGAACGGATGCGCACCGGCCGCGGTGCCAAGGAGGTAGTGGGTTGTCCCGACGTTGGCGACCCAGTCCCGCAGCGCATCGTTGATGGCGTCTTTGAGCGTCTGGGAACCGTTGGTGACAGCCACGACCTCGGCGCCGAGGAGCTGCATCCGCGCTACGTTGAGGGCTTGCCTGCGGCAGTCTTCGGCCCCCATATAGACCACGCATTCGAGCCCGAGAAGCGCAGCGGCGGTGGCGCTAGCCACCCCGTGCTGGCCTGCACCTGTCTCGGCGACGATGCGGGTCTTTCCCATCCGCTTGGCGAGCAGCGCCTGACCCAGAACGTTGTTGATTTTGTGGGAACCGGTGTGGTTGAGGTCTTCCCGCTTGAGGAAGACACGAACCCCGCCAGCGTGAGCCGCGAAGCGGGTGGCTTCGGTGAGTAGCGACGGCCGGCCAGCGTAGGAACTGTTGAGTTCGCGGACCTCGGCGATGAACGTCGGGTCCGCCTTGGCGGCCTCGAAGGTGCTCTCCAGCTCATCGAGCGCTGCGATGAGAGATTCGGGCATCCAGCGCCCGCCGTAGGTCCCGAAATATGGTCCCGGCGCGTGGCGCAGGGAACCCGGATGGCTCAGGAAGGCTTCCGCGGCGGCTGGTTCGACCGGATCCGGTGCGCTGGTTTCCGTTCCCGGTCCGGCTGGAGCGTGGTGGGTATCAGTCATGGCTTGGCTGTCCTGTCTGGAAATGGTCGTCAATGGCTTTCCCGCATGGTCGGTGCTGGCGGGTTACCGGTAGTGGCTGGGTTAGTGTGCTCCATGGTCGGCGGAAGACGCGGAGCGAGAAACCTTCGTGAACGCGGCAATGGTTTCTTCGGGCGACTGGTCGCGGACAAGGGCTTCGCCCACCAGCACGGCGTCCGCGCCGAGCGAGGCAAAATGGCGTACGTCCTCGATAGTGCGCACGCCTGATTCGGCGACGGTCAGAGTGCCGGCGGGGATGCTTCCGGCGAGCTCGCCGAAGACGGAGCGGTCGATATCCAGCGTTTTGAGGTTGCGGACGTTGACGCCGATCATCTGCGCGTTTGCCTCAACCGCGCGCTGGACCTCTGCTGCGGTGTGCGTTTCAACCAGCGCGCTCATCCCCAGCTCGCTGGAGAGCCCGAGGAAGTGCTCAAGCTGGTCTTGGCCAAGGGCTGCCACGATCAGCAGCACGACGTCAGCTCCATGCGCCCGCGCTTCCCAGAACTGGTAGTCCTCCACCATGAAATCCTTGCGGAGGATAGGCAGTGACACCCGTTCCCGCACTGCATCAAGATCCGCGAGCGACCCGTTAAACCGGCGCTGTTCGGTGAGCACGCTAATGACCGCCGCGCCCCCCGCCGCATAACGTCCGGCCAAGGCGGCAGGGTCGGCAATTCCTGCGAGCACACCCTTGGAAGGACTGCTTCGCTTCACTTCCGCAATCACTGCGGGCCTGCCTGCGGACTCGCTGCGCAATGCTGCGACGGCGTCGCGGGCCGGGGCCTGGGCCGCGGCGCGATCTTGGAGCAGCGCCAGCGGAAGATCGCTCGCACGGCTGTGCAGGTCCTCCCGGACCCCCACGATGATGTCCGCGAGAACGCTCACCTAGTGCCCGGAGTTCTTCACGCGGTGACCTCCCACGCCGTAGCCAGCGCGCCGCATCACCCAACCCACAATAAGGCCGACCAGCATCAGGATGACGCCGATCCAGAACAGCACGGTGCCGCTGTCGAGATTTCCCTCTGTGCTGGCGAAGATGAAGGCGAAGGAGGACACGGCCGCACCGATCAGCATGATCAGCACCGTGGTCCACGCTGCAGGGCTGTTGCCGTGGCCGATCGTTTCATCGGCCACCGCTGCATGGACGTCGGCGGGGTTGCTCTTGGTGGTGCTGGCGGATTGTGCCATTTTGTCTTTCTCCTTCACACGGGACTTCTTACATTCTGCCACTCATCCGGGCGTGTTCGGGCACTCCGGGCCGGGACCGGCGTCAGCGGGTCGGGTCTTCGCCTTCGGTCAGCCTGTCCCACTGGTCGATGTCCGTCGAATGCGCCGTCGCTGCCACCCCGCGCCGGGCGCTCGCTTGGGCGCGCGTCTCATAGCGGCGAGAGCCCGGCCACGAACGGCTGGCCAGTACCGCCCACAGCGCTGCCAGGATCAGCAGCAGCCCGGCGATCCCCGCCGCCGACGGCATCGCGGAAGCCTCCACCATGGTTCGGGTCGTGTCGTTGATGCCCAGAGCGGCGCCAATAGCCGGACGGGCCGCCGCCGCCGGGTCTGCTGCGACACCGAAGCTGACGACGGCGATCCCCGCGCCGGCGGCGGCCAGGGCGGCGGAAATGATCCACCGCGTGATGCGTCCGGCGATGGACAAGGCCAGCGCCCCGGCGGCAGCGACCAGCGCCAGGGCAGTGACCGGGGTGGCTGCGTCGCTTCCGGATACAGCAAGGTCTGGAGTCTGGACGTCGCCTTGCGGCAGGGCCACCGTCAACCAGTCCTGCGTGGTGGTCGCGAATGCTAGCAGGGCCATCAGTAGGACGCCGATCACCACTGTTCCGCGGCGCAGCAAACGCGGTGGTCCTGCCGGTACGGCATCGTCCCGGCCTGCAGGTTCCGACGGCGGCAGCTCAGCGTTCATCGGATGCACCAGGTGTTCCTGCGGTGTCCCGTTCCGACAACGGCAACAGGCTAGAAGCCATCAGCGCGGCGCGTAGCGGGGCTGCCGCTTTGTTAACTGTCTCGAGGGCTTCAGCTTCCAGCACCGAATCGGCAACTATCCCGCCGCCAGACTGCACGTAGGCCCGACCATCGCGCAGCAGGGCCGACCGGATTGCAATCGCCATGTCCATGTCTCCGGCGAAATCCAGGTATCCCACGACTCCACCGTAGATGCCTCGACGGTGCGGTTCCAGTTCGTCGATGAGGCGCAGGGCCCGCGGCTTGGGCGCCCCGGAGAGCGTGCCTGCGGGGAACGTCGCGGCGAGGACATCGTAGGCGTTCCGTCCGGGTGCCAAGGTGCCGACGACGGTGGAGACCAGGTGCATGATGTGGCTGAAACGCTCGACTTCCATGAACTGGGTGACGTCCACACTGCCGGGAACGCAGACTTTGGAAAGGTCGTTGCGCGCCAGGTCGACGAGCATGAGGTGCTCCGCCTTCTCTTTTTCGTCACGGCCCAGATCCTCAGCGAACGCCCTGTCTTCTTCCACGCTGCCCCCGCGGGGCCGGGATCCGGCGATGGGATGGGTGATCACTTCAGCGCCGGTCACCGTGACCAGCGCTTCCGGCGACGATCCGACGATTGAATACGCGCGCCCGTCGGAATCCTCAAAGCTGAACAGGTACATATACGGGCTGGGGTTGGTCGTGCGAAGAATCCGGTAGACGTCCAGTGCTGGTGCGGCGCAGTCCAGTTCGAACCGGCGGGAAATCACCACCTGGAACACATCGCCGTCGACGATTGCTTCCTTCCCCCGCTCGATCGCCCGCAGGTAATCGGCCTCGTTCCACCGTTCGCGCACGCGTCCGCTGAAGTTTTCGCCATCCGGGCCCGGGCCAGCGAATACGGATACGGGCTGCTCGGTGCTGGCGCTGAGCCGAGCCAGCATCGACTCAATCCGGGC
>DGBL01000180.1 GCA_002384315.1 Micrococcaceae bacterium UBA4005
TCGCTCTTCGGGATCGTGATTCCGGTGTTCTTCCTGGCGTTCATCCTCAAGTGGGTGTTCGCGATCCAACTGCCGTGGTTCCCCACGGACGGACGCCAAAGCCCGCGGATCAACGCCACCCACGTCACCGACTTCTACGTCTTGGACGGCTTGATGACCCAGGAGTGGGACGCGGCCTGGGACGCCTTCGTGCACCTGATCCTTCCCGGCGTCGCCCTGGGCACCATCCCGCTGGCGATCATCGTGCGCATAACGCGCGCCTCCGTCCTCGAGGTCATGAACGCCGACTACGTCCGCACGGCCAGGGCGAAGGGCCTCTCGACAACCCTGATCCGCAACCGATTCATCCTCCGCAACGCCATGTTGCCGGTGACCACCACCATCGGCCTCCAGCTGGGGCTGCTGATCTCCGGGGCGGTGCTGACCGAGACCGTGTTCGCGTTCAACGGGATCGGACGGTTCCTGCGCGATGCCATCTTCACACTCGACTATCCGGTGCTGCAGGGGTTCATCATCTTCATCGCGATCATCTATTCGCTGATCAACCTGCTGGTTGACGTTTCCTATGGCCTTATCGACCCGAGGGTGCGTGTGCAATGAGCATGACTCTTCCCCCCGCCCCCGGCGGACCCGAAATGTCCCCGGCCGGAGACGGCGCCGCCGCGCCTCCGCCGTCGTCCGAGGTCCGGGATGCCAAGGGCACCAGCGTCTGGCGCGACGCGTTCATCCGGCTGCGCCGCAATCCCGCCGCCATCGCCGGAGCCGTGATCGTCCTGGCGTTCCTGCTGGTGGCGGTGCTGGCGCCGATCCTCGCGCCGTACGGCGGCAACGACCTCCCGGGGCGCACGGAGATCACCCCCACCAACATCCCGGGACCCGGCGAGATCGACGGCTATCCGCTGGGCCTGGACCGTTTCGGCGGCGACGTGCTCTCCAAGCTCATCTGGGGGGCGCAGGCGTCGCTGACCATCGGCGTCGTGTCCACCGCCATGGGCCTGGTCGGCGGCATGATCCTGGGGCTGCTGGCCGGCGGGATCGGCGGCTGGGTGGACAACGTGATCATGCGGTTCGTCGACATCCTGCTGTCCGTGCCGAACCTGCTGCTGGCGGTCTCCATCGCCGCGGTGCTGGGGCAGGGCGCCTACGCGATCATGATCGCCATCGGCGTCTCCGCCGTCCCGATCTTCGCGCGGCTCCTGCGATCGTCCATGCTCCAGCAGAAGGGCGCCGACTACATCTTGGCCGCGCAGACCCTGGGCCTGAGCCGGCGCACCATCACCATGAGCCACCTGCTGCCGAACTCCGTGGGCCCGGTCATCGTCCAGGCCACCCTGACGCTGGCCACCGCGGTCATCGACGCGGCCGCGCTGTCCTTCCTAGGGCTCGGCGGCGGCGTGCCGCAGACCGCCGAGTGGGGGCGCATGCTTACCTACGCGCAGGCCGAGCTCGGCATCGCGCCGCAGCTCGCCTTCCTGCCGGGCATCTGCATCGCCATCACCGCGCTGGGCTTCACCCTCCTGGGCGAATCCCTGCGCGAGGCGTTGGACCCCAAGTCCCGCCAGCGCTAACCCCCCCACCCCGCGAAGTGGACAATGCAACGGTTTGTTAACCGGCGGTATTGTCCACTTCGCGGGGTTTTTTTCGCTGGAAGCGGGGGATTCCGGCGGCGTCGAGCTTCGCGGCCAGGCGTCGCGGATCCTCGAGGTCGGCCCAGCCCCACCGGACGACGCCGCACCCCGCCGCCCGCAGCCGGTCCTCCCGCAACTTCTCGGAGACCACGACCTCCGAAGGGTCCTGTCCCGACAGTTCCCGCGACCGCGCGTACTTCACCATCCCGTCGAACTCGCCGACCACGTTGACGGACGGCCACCAGAAATCGGCCCTGCCGGCCAGCCCGCGCGCGTCCCGCACCTCGCGTTGCAGCACGGGAGCCACGAAGCCGAGCTGGTGGATCACCGCACGGCTACGCGACTCGCCCGGGGACTCCGACGCGGGATCGGCGAACCTCACCGCCGCAAGCATCCGCCGCCGGGGCGCGGCCGAAGACTCGTTCCGCGCCAAGGCGGCGAGCTGCGCGCGGGTTCTCCGGTGTTCCGCCAACGCGTCGCGGCCCGCCATGACGGCATCCAGTACGACGGCGGAAGCGTCCAGTCGGAGGTCGGCGAGTGTGTCCGCGAGGGTGTTGTCCAGATCCGTGCAGTGGAGCCTGACCCCGAGTTCTTCGGAGTCGACGTGTGCCCTGCCGATGCCCTCCAGGCGATGTCCGGTGACCGGAAAACCCGACGGCGGTCGCCCCTCCGGCGGCTTGGCGTAGGCCAGGGTCCCGCGCCGTGCCCCGACCCTGGCCGGGTGCCCGACCAGTACGTGGACGCGCTCCGGGACCGTGCCCAGCGGGATGCCGAGCAGGACCAGCGCCGTCTCCCGGCAGAAGACGTAACGGTGTTCGGCGAGTGCGAGCCCCGCCGTCGTCAGGAGGTATCGGTCCCACGTCGTGGCGCCGATCCAATCGTCCGTGTCGATGTACACACCGCGCATCAGCCGCACCAGAGCGCCGGACTCGTATTCGCGGGCGACGGCCCGGAGGCTGCCGCCGGCCCTGCGGACGGAGGCGGAGGTGACGATGCGCGCTGCGGGAAACTCCATGGAACCAGCGTGGGCCGGAGCGCGGGTCCACGCCCGCTTTCTGGTCGGGCTGTGGATGCCTGCCGGTCCGCGACCAACAACTGCTGCCTGTGGACAATCAATCCGGCCGCCGTCCGCCCCCACACCACCGGAAGTGGACGAAACCACACGCTCCAACGCGAGGAAATGTCCACTTCCGGTGGTGGGTGGGTGGTGGGGGAGGGTCAGGCGGCGTCCGGATCTATTTCGAGTTCGTTGCCCGGGATCGAGGCGAGCAGGCGGCGGGTGTAGGGGTGGCGCGGGTTCGTGAAGATCTCCTCGGAGCTGGCGGCCTCCACAAGCTCGCCTTCCTTCATGACGCAAACGTAGTCGGAAATGAGGCGCACCACGGCGAGATCGTGGGAGATGAACAGGTAGCTCAGGCCCAGCTCGGCCTGCAGGTCGCCCAGCAGGTGGAGGATCTGCGCCTGCACCAGGACGTCCAGGGCGGACACGGGCTCGTCGCACACGATCAGCTCCGGCTTCAGCGCCAGCGCCCGCGCGATCGCCACGCGCTGGCGCTGACCACCGGACAGCTCCGCCGGGTAGCGCCGCAGCATCGAATGCGGCAGCGACACCTGGTCCATCAACTCCCGGACCCGGGCGGCCCGCTCCCGCGCGTTGCCCCGCTTGTAGGTGGTCAGGGGCTCCTCGACGATTCGGCCGATCGTGAACATGGGATTCAGCGAAGAGTACGGGTCCTGGAACACCGGCTG
>DGBL01000043.1 GCA_002384315.1 Micrococcaceae bacterium UBA4005
CTGCCTGAACTCGCCCGGCGCTTCCAGCAGACCTCCGGGATGGTGATGGCCAAGGGAGTCGAGGACACCGCCTTTTACCGGTACACGAGGCTGACGTCCCTCAACGAGGTCGGTGCCGATCCGTCAGTGTTCGCACTCGACCCGCTCGAGGTGCATCGGCGGTTCCTGTACCGGCACCAGCACCAGCCTCTGTCCATGACGACGCTGAGCACGCACGACACCAAGCGAAGCGAAGACACCCGTGCGCGAATCAGCGTCCTGGCGGAAATGCCGCAGGAATGGGCACAGGCCCTCGCAGAGCTTGACGCCGCCGCGCCTATCCCCGATGACAGCTTCGCCTCCCTCCTCTGGCAGGGACTGCTCGGTGCATGGCCGCTGAGCCGCGACCGAGCCCATGCCTACGCCGAAAAAGCGGCGCGGGAAGCCGACTTGAGCACGCACTGGACCGCGCCGGACGAACCGTTCGAGCAGGCCATGCACGCCGCGGTGGATGCCGCCTACGACAATCCGCAGGTCAGCACGCTCCTCTCCAGCCTCGCTGCGCGGCTGCGCGGGTACGGATGGTCCAATTCGCTGGGGCAGAAGCTCGTCCAGCTCACCATGCCGGGCGTCCCGGACGTCTATCAGGGAACCGAGTTCTGGGACCACTCGCTGGTCGACCCGGATAACCGCCGGGCCGTCGACTACACCGCCCGCAAGGCGGCGCTCGCGGACCTGGACGCCGGTATGACGCCGCTGGTCGACGAGGACGCCCGCGCCAAGCTGCTCATTGTCTCCCGTGCGCTGAGGCTTCGACGCGATCGCCCCGAACTGTTCGGAACCTATCGGGCGGTCCACGCAACCGGGGCAGCAGCCAACCACGTGTTCGCCTTTTCGCGCGGCGGAGCCATCACCGTGATCACGCGACTCCCACTCGGACTCGAGCGTCGGGGCGGTTTTGCCGACACCGAGGTGCAGCTGCCGCCAGGGCGGTATGTGTGTGCGCTGACGGGCGCCGCGGTCAGCGGAGGGCCTGTGCCCGCCCGTACCCTGCTCGATCCCCTCCCGGTCGCCCTGCTGGTCCAGGAGGACGCGCCATGACACCGGCAGCCGATCCTACCGGCCAGCGCTCGCGGTTCGCCGTCTGGGCGCCCAGGGCGGCGAGTATCTCGCTGCTCGCCAACGCCCAGGAATACCCGATGCTGCCCGTCAGTGCTGGCTGGTGGGACGCCCCGGATGCGCCCATGGGGCTGGAGGTGGATTACGGGTACCGGGTGGATGGTGCGGTGCACGTGGTACCGGACCCCAGATCGCGCCGGCAACCCCACGGCGTCCATGAGCTCTCGCGGACCTTCGACCCGTCCGCCCACCAGTGGGCGGACGGGTCGTGGAAGTCTCCCGGCCTGGATGGCAGTGCCATCTATGAGCTCCACCTAGGCACGTTCACCCCGGAGGGAACCCTCGACGCCGCTATCGGCAGGCTCGGGTATCTGGCGGAGCTGGGGGTCCGGTACGTGGAACTCCTGCCCGTGAACGCGTTCAACGGAACCCATAACTGGGGCTACGACGGCGTTCTCTGGTACGCGGTCCAGGAGACCTACGGCGGCCCCGCCGCCTACCAGCGGTTTGTCGACGCAGCGCACCAGCAGGGGCTCGGCGTGATCCAGGATGTAGTCCACAACCACCTTGGACCCAGCGGAAACTATCTGGGACTGTTCGGCCCCTACCTCACCGAAGGGTTGGCCAACACGTGGGGGGACTCCCTGAACCTGGACGGGCCGCTCTCCGATACGGTGCGCGAATACGTGGTGGAGAACGTGCTCATGTGGTTCCGTGATTTCCACGTCGACGGACTGCGGCTGGACGCGGTGCACGCCCTGCACGACGAACGCGCCATACATATCCTCGAAGAATTCGCTATCGCCACGGACGCCTGCGCCGCTGAACTGGACAAACCGCTGTTCCTCATCGCCGAATCGGATCTGAACAACCCCCGGCTGATCACCTCCCGGGAGGCTGGCGGGTACGGTCTGGCCGCGCAGTGGAGCGATGACTTCCACCACGCCGTGCATGTGAACCTCACCGGGGAAACCGACGGCTACTACAGTGACTTCAATTCGATGGAAGCGCTCGCGAAAGTCCTGACCGAAGGTTTTTACCACAACGGCACCTATTCGAGTTTCCGAGAACGCCGCCACGGACGGCCAGTGGACCCGCGGCGCGTATCCCCGCGCCAACTGGTGGTCTGTACCCAAAACCACGACCAGATCGGAAACCGCGCTGCGGGGGACAGGCTCAGCGCCACGCTCAGCACAGCCCAGTTGGCGCAGGCCGCGGTGCTAAACATCGCCGGGCCGTTCACCCCGATGATCTTCATGGGGGAGGAATTCGGGGCCAGGACCCCGTGGCCGTTCTTCACCTCCCACCCGGAACCGGAACTGGGAGCAGCCACCGCCGACGGGAGGCTGCGCGAATTCGCCCGCATGGGCTGGAACCCGCAGGACGTACCGAACCCGCAGGAGAAGGAGACCTTCACCTCAGCGATCCTCGACTGGGGCGAAAGGCAGAACCCTGACCAGGCGCGATTGCTGGAAACCTACCGTGACCTGCTCAGGCTCCGACGTGACGAACCGGACCTGCGCACGTCCGACTTCGGGGACATCGCCGTGACGTTCAGCGAAGCCGACCGCTGGCTGGTGCTGACCCGCGGGCGCACCGCCGTCGTCGTCAATCTTGGCGAACGCAG
>DGBL01000199.1 GCA_002384315.1 Micrococcaceae bacterium UBA4005
CCGAGGCGTTCCTGGGCGTGCGGCCAGCCCGCGAGGTGTCCTTCAGGGTCATTGCCTCGCCCGCGGGAAACTATTTCGGCTCGGAGGTGTCGCCGGTGGCAATCTGGGTTTCACGCAACTATGCGCGCGCCGGACGAGGGGGTACGGGGGCGGCGAAATGCGGCGGAAATTATGCTGCGTCGCTGGCAGCTCAGCTGGAGGCGGAGGCCCACGGATGCCAGCAGGTCCTGTTCTTGGATCAGTTCAACGACAATGCGGTCGAGGAGCTCGGCGGCATGAATGTGTTCTTTGTGTTCAAGGACGGATCGCTCGTGACTCCCGAACTGACCGGCACCATTCTTGAGGGAGTGACACGATCGTCCGTCAT
Organism: Micrococcaceae bacterium UBA4005; assembly: GCA_002384315.1. Classification (GTDB taxonomy): domain Bacteria; phylum Actinomycetota; class Actinomycetes; order Actinomycetales; family Micrococcaceae; genus Arthrobacter_D. The sequence continues at coordinate 368 of DGBL01000199.1, forward strand.
CCAATTGGCGCGTGACCGGGGGATGGACGTTGTTGAGCGCAAAATAACGCTGGGGCAGTGGCGGGACGGGATCGCATCGGGGGAAATCACCGAAGTATTCGCTTGTGGGACCGCGGCGGTTATTACACCGATCGGGCAACTGAAAGATGGTGCCGACGTCATCGGATCGCCCGACGCGACGACGGGGGAGGTAACAATGTCAATCCGCCGTCAGTTGCTGGGCATTCAAACCGGAGTCGTCGAGGACACGCATAGCTGGCTCACACGTCTGGTCTAAGGGGGGCGATGGTGGCGAAACCGCGGCTACGAATGCGGCGGATTTACACCAGGTCAGGGACCTTGAGGTGCGTAGTCGAGGAGATCAGGGCGGTCGCCGCCGCTTCCGCTAACGGGCGGCTGAAAAAATATCCCTGCCCGCTGGTGCACCCGAGTTCGCGGAGCGTGCGCGCCTGCGTTTCGGTTTCGATCCCTTCGAAGAGTGCCTGCAGGCCGGCGGCGCGAATCAGTTGCAGGATCGCGCGGATGAACTCGTACCGCGAACCGTCCTCCAGATCCTGAAGCAGGGAACGGTCAACCTTGACCATACTTACGGGCAGGCTGCGCAAGTAGCTGATTGAGGAATATCCGGTGCCGAAATCGTCAATTTCGATACCCACACCCATCTTTTGCAGGCTCAGCAGAGAATACATTTCCACTTCGCCACGGGTGATCATTGCAGATTCGGTTATTTCCACGACCAGGCACGAGGCTGGCAGGTCGAATTTCTTGAGCAGTGACCGAATATATTCCACGAGGTCCAGCTGACTCAATTCGACTGCGGAAAGGTTGACCCGAAGCTGGAATGACGGATGCAGCGTGAGTTCGTTGCGCCAGCGCGCCAGCCGTTCCAGGGCATGGGCGATTACCCACCGGTCAATATCGTGGATCGCACCGGTCTCCTCCGCGTAGGGGATAAAGGTGTCGGGCTGCAGGAGTCCGCGGACAGGGTGGTTCCAGCGCACGAGCACCTCCATGCCCTGGATGAGCCCGGTGTCGAGTTCGACGACAGGCTGATAATTCAATTCGAGCTCATCGTCCCGCACGGCCGAACGCAATTCGGTCGCCATCTGGCTGCGCAATTTGCGGTGATACATCATCATTGGTTCAAAAACCTTGATGATGTTGCGCCCTTCCCGCTTTGCGGCGTACATCGCCGTATCGGCGTCCAGCAGGACAGCTTCTGCGCTTTGGTTCTGCTCGGCTAATCGCAGTCCGATGCTGGCCCGCGAGTTTACGTGCACTTCGTCGAGTTCGATGATCTGGCCGAGAGATTCCAGCGCGCGGTTGGCTACCCGCATGGCGCTGTCCATGGTCGCCGCGGGGACCAGGATAGCGAACTCGTCTCCGCCCAGACGTGCGACTAGGTCACTTCCACGCACCACACCATTGAGGCGTGCGGCCACCTGCTGAAGCACGCGGTCCCCAGCGTCGTGCCCAAACCGGTCATTGACGTTCTTGAACGAATCGAGGTCCAGCAGGATTAGCGCGGGCGGGCTTCCAAAGGTTTTTGCCTCGAGCAATGTCTGCTCAAGCGCATTCATCAGCGCCACTCGGTTTGCCAGTCCGGTGAGGCCATCGGACATAGCCATTTTCTGCATGTCGCGATGCGCCTGCCGGAGCATCGCGGTACGGTTTTCCACTCGCTTCTCGAACTGGTCGTAGACCTGTTCCAACTCTTCGGCGAGCAGATTGACTCCGATGATGACGGCGTCGATCTCATCGCGTGCGGCTGAAGGTTCGATCCTGCTGGCGAGGTCGCCGCGCGATAACCGGACAATCCCCTCGATCAGCTGGGTAAGGCGCTGGTCGCTGTTATGTTCCATCACGGTACCTATCGAGCCAAAGAAGCGCTTCCGCAGCCGCGGAAAAAAACTGCACAGGGAAGTCCGGTGGCTCTGCGCCCAGAATGAAATTGCCGACAACGCGGTCCACCGGGCTGCTTCCGACTATGGCAACCGCCGAAGCGCTCGTGGCCCGACCAATGAGGTTCCGTGCCTCCCTGTCAATGGAGAGGATTCCCGTGATGTCCACCATGACTGGCCTTGGTTTTCCAGCTGCGAGCTGTGCCGCGACCTGCGCTGCGGACTGCGCCAGAGCACTCGAAATATGCTTCCCGGCAGGAAGCGCCACACGGGTAATTCCCTCGGCATCCGAGACGAATCCGGTTCCTTCATCCGGACTTTGTCGGACTGGATCCGTGTTGTCCGGTTCAAGGCTTCCGCTGGGCGTTACGGACGCCATGGTTCCCTTTCGCCTCGGTTGGTTTTACGGTTCATATCAGCGCACACCGATCCGGCGGCGGCGGTCAGTGCCGCCGCGAAGATCGCGGTTCAGGCGCCGGTCGCCATGGTACAGAATAGATGCCCAGTCCGCTTCGGACGTACTTGCTGGAACGTCGGCCAGAGGTGTAGCCGTCGTTTTCTTGCGCGGGTTCCGTGCCTCCCGCGGAGCGACATAAAGCCAGTTAAGCACGGCGAAAGCTACATCGACCACCGAATTGCGAACGCCTATATAGGCGTGGATAGCGAAGCTCGCCAAGATCGCATTGACGGCGGCGAACAGTGCGTTTCCCCAGTTCTGCTGGCTGACGTCCCGCATAAGGGTCAGCAACGAAAAGGCCACTATCGCATACGGTACCAGCACATAGAGTGCGGGGGCCGCCGTGCGGTTGCGCACTTTGGGTGTGCGGGCAAAAGGAATTTTTTCCCCGGTTATTGCTTGCTGAAGGGATTTCGCTACCCCAGCGAGGTTGACCGGCAGCAGGACAAGATTGAACCCGTAGATCCGGAAAATATCCGAGAATCGGTGTCCTGATTCCTTGAGGTCGCTACCCATCGCAAGAAAGTACGGCAGGGCTGCCAAAAAAACAACCGGGCTGAGCAGGCGGCTGTCGTACGGATATCCCAGCAGAAAGGCAAGGCCCACGCTGGACCAGGCTATAGAGGCCATGTAGTTGACCCGCAGGAGGATTTCCCGAAGGAAAATGTGTTCGCGCCGATGCCGCCTGTCGGCCAGTTGCGTCCACAATTTGGGCAGGATGAGCAGGCCGCCGTTGGCCCAGCGCCTGCGCTGGACCACCAGCGAGCCGAAGTCCGGTGGTGTTGCGCTGTAGCTCAGCCGCTCCGGGTAGTTGAAAAGAGTCCAGCCGTGCGTACCGAGGTCCACGCTCGATTCGGTGTCCTCGATCACGGTGCGGTCCTGGATGTAGGTTTTGATGTCGAAGCCGCCCACATTCTCCATGACCATGATGTCCTCGAGGGCCCGCTTGCGGATCACGGCATTGGCGCCGACCCAGAAGGTCGCACCGTAGTAGGTCATCCCCTGATGCAGCAGGTGCTGGATATCAGTCGTGGCGCCCGCGACCCGTTCAATTCTGGTCGGGGCTCCGCGGAAGGAGGAATAGGGAGTTTGCGTCACCGCGATGCGTTCGTTGCCGGGGGCATCCAGAACGTAGGCAAGTCTGAGGCAGTAGTCCCGCAAAAGTAGGGAGTCGGCGTCGAGGGTGAGCAGATATTTGCTGTCGGGTACTGTCATGCAACCCGGCTCCGGCACGTTTGCCTCCTCGGCGTGACGGAGCACTGTTCCAGCAGCGGTTGCGTCCTTGCGCCAGCAGCCGCCCATGAGCGAGATATAGGCGTTGAGGTTCATCGCCTTGTTGCTTTCATGCGAGAGCGACGCGAATGTCTTTCGCTCGAAGGTGTCCAGCCGCACGTCGAAGATGCGGGTGAGGCGCAGATGCAGTTCGCGCATCCGCTCAGCAGGGGGTGTTCCTCCCTGCACCTGGGCTGCATCCAGTGCCAGCAAGGTGAGCCGCAGTTCCCGGGCAAGCCCCATGAGGACGAGGTCCACGAAGAATTCGTCCACATGATCGTCCAGGGATTCGGTGCTGGCCATGAGCTCGAGCCACTGTGCGGCTGCCTCGTATTCGTCAATCAGCCAGGGAAGCAGGTCACGGGCCGGAACGCCGGCGGATAGCTGGGTATCGAAAGTATCCAGCGCGTTCCGGCTCCGCAGTGATGGCTCGACCAGGGAGGCTTGAATCTGTGCGGTCAAGGCCCGGCTCTGTTCCAGGCGCCTGACGAGTACCAGGTCAGTGGGGAAGGGAGGATCGTCGAGGAGGAGAACAACCCGTAGATGGGGAAATTCCTGCAGGGCTGCGGACCACAGTGTTGCCCTGACAACGTGCGGCTCCTCGGCGTACGAGGGCACCAAAACGGTAATTGCGTCGTCGTAGGCGGAAAAATGGCGGTCCAGCTCACCCCGCGGCACCCGGCGGTGGTCGCGAAAGCGATAAAGCGCGCCCTGCCGGGCGATCAGGTACATCAAGGCGGAAAAGGTGAGGAAAGTGACGACAACCAGATAGGAAATTGCCTCCACCTCGAATCGGAATCCCGCGTTGGGATTGTCGGAAAACTGTCGAAGGATCGTGGTGACGCAGTAGGTGATCCAGGCAAGGACGGTGACGACAATCCCCAGCCGGCCCAGGGCGATCTTCCGGAGCGATGGAACCGGATGCACGATGGACAGTGGTTCCGAGCGTTTCTCCGCCCCCCATTGTCGACGGCGAACCTGCGGCGTAGCGTCCTCCCTGTTCCACGGCTTCGTGGCGGTGTAATTCCGATCGGGCATCTGATCCCCAGCGTTCCCAGGCGCTCCGACGCGATGGTGTCGACCAAGTGTCCGGCGAGCGCGCCAATAGGCTTGATCCTACAACCATGCGCAACCGGTTATCATTCAGTTATCGGTCTTCGCTGGGAGGGCCCGCAGTGTTGGGGTTTATGGTGTCGAAGCATTTTCCAGGCCGCACACTCTCCGTCCCGCGACTGGCGTTGCTTATGCTTGTCGCGGCAGCCGTTGTCATGGCCGCGCTGACGGGGTGGAGCCGGGTCGAGGATGGGTGGAAAGCTGCTGCTGGACAGGGCTTTTTCGCCGGTTATGTCGATGCAACTGCGACTCCAATGTACGCCTTTGAAAATCCCCGCTCAGCGCAGGGTGAGAGCGTGATGCTCTCCTTCGTCGTCGCCGATCCGCAGGATCCGTGCGCGCCGTCGTGGGGAGCCGCCTATAGCCTGGATGAAGCGCGGAGCTCACTCGACCTGGACCGGAGGATAGCGCGGTTGGTGCAGTCGGGGGGAGAGGTATCGGTGTCCTTCGGGGGGCTGCTCAACGACGAGCTGGCTACCGTCTGTACGAATATTGACAAACTGACGGGTGCTTACCGGGAGGTCGTTGAGCGGTACAGCCTTGGTGCCATCGACCTGGACATTGAAGCCGGAAACCTCACCGACCGGGATGCTGGGGTGCGCCGGGCCAAGGCGATCGCCGCCCTGCAGCAGGAGCGTGCGGCGGCGGACAAGCCGCTGGCCGTCTGGTTGACTCTCCCGGTGGCGCCGTCGGGGCTGACCGAACAGGGCACGGATGACGTCGCGCGTATGCTGGCCGCTGGGGTGGACCTCGCTGGCGTCAACGTGATGACCATGGACTATGGCCAGAGCCGTAGCAAATCCATGACGATGGCAGATGCCGCCATCGCGGCAGCCGAGTCAACCCACCGGCAATTAACAGTCCTATACAGCCGGGCCGGAATCGACCTGGGTCCACAGGCTCTGTGGCGGAAGATCGGTGTGACTCCCATGATTGGTCAGAATGATGTTCCGGGAGAGGTTTTCGACCTTGATGCTGCCGTCGCGATCAATACTTTTGTCCTCGACAAAGGCGTTGGTCGGGTGTCTATGTGGTCGCTGAACCGGGATGTTTCCTGCGGCAGTAATTACGCGGACACAGCCATCGTCTCGGATAGCTGTAGCGGAGTCGAGCAACATGGCGTGCGATTCGCCGATGCGCTGGGCNNCGCCGCGATCAGTAGCGATCGACGACCCGGCGACTAGCCCCTATCCAATCTGGGAGGAGCAGGCCACGTACGCTGCGCAGGACCGGGTTGTATGGCACCGCAGTGTCTACGTGGCAAAGTACTGGACCCAGGGCGATCTTCCGGATAACCCCGTGCTGCAGGCTACCGAGACTCCGTGGGTACTACTAGGCCCTGTCCTGCCGGGGGAAACTCCAGAGCCCCGGGTTACGGTGTTGCCTGGGACCTTTCCGGACTGGGACCCCGAGATTGTGTACGTCAAGGGCGACCGGATTCTTTTGGAGGGCGAAGTGTTTGAAGCAAAGTGGTGGAACAGGGCTGAGAGTCCTGAAGCCACCCAACGCAACTCCGATGCCTCGCCGTGGCGCGCCATTGACGCTGCTGAGGTTGAGAAGGCCGATTAAGGCGCAGGTTGCTGGATTTCCGTGATCAGTTCACGGGCGCTGCCCGCCCGGTCCTCGGCGCCAGCCTGGAGGAACAACTGTTCGCTCGCTTCGAAATTCAGAACCGCTTCGAGGTCGGACTGCCGATCCTTCAGGGCCTGTCCGAGCAGAAAGTGCGCCTCAGCTGCGGTGTGGGTGGCAAGGATGAGTGACTTCGCGCAAATGCTCCGAAGTTGCTCAATCGCCGTATCGGTCTGGCCCGTCAGCACAAACCAGTGGGCGCGCGTAAGTTTGAGTTCCAACATGTCTCGGTCGCTGCCACCGACGATGGAGCTGGCCATCTCGGCCCGGTCGATGCACTCCAGCGTCTCGGGCTCAACAACTCCGGCCGCGAGCCGTAGAGCCGCTGAGGCCCGGTTGAAGCGCGCCCACTGGTCGAGGTCGTTTGTCGGGGAGAGGCTTGCGGCCGCAAGCCGGTGGTACTTGGTCCCATCCTCTACACGGTGCATCAGATAGGCGACATTGCCGATGGCCCAGTAGCCGAGCCCAGCAGTCTGGGCGCCCACCTCGCGTTGTAGTAGTTCCGCAAGTTTCATGCAGGACCGCCAGGCGTCTTCGAGTTGGTCGCTTTCGGCAAGCGCGGCGATCAGTGCGTGTTCGGCTTCGATTTGCGTGGCGATATGGTCCGAAACGCTCGCCGCCAGCTCGGTGGCCTGGGTCGCGTGAATGACTGCCTGGCGCAGATTTCCGCAGCCCTGCAAAGCAAGCGCAAGGAGAGTGTAGCTTCGCGCGCCCACGGCCGCCGATTTCCGGGTGAGGGGGTGGTCGAGCAGCGTCTGGGCAACCGTGACGGATTCCTGCATGAGTCCGTCCTTACGCAGGCACTCGGCCTGCAGGAGGGTCATATTCCACCACCGGTCGCACTCACCGGTAGACTCGGCCCGTTTTGCCGCCTGTTCGGCCAGCACGCGCGATTGGCCATAGTCGCGTTGATTCCAGGCTTCCCTGGCGCGAAGCTCCAGTAAGACTTGGGCGCCGGAAGGCTCTTCTTGATCCATATCACCCTCAAGCTGCCGTCGTGATTCCGGGTGAAAATACCCACTGCTACACCTTAAGTGTATGGGGCGCCGGGCGGTAATT